>DASUFX010000244.1:0-12981 GCA_036274355.1 Kofleriaceae bacterium
GACGATGACGATGGAGAACGTCGGCACGTTCGCGGTCACCGCCGATCCGACCGGCGCCGTGTTCGCGCCCTGGAACAGCGCGCGGCCTGGCGAAGACGTCGAGCGGCAGGGCATGCCGAAGCCGTTCACGTTCTGCTGGGACGAGCTGATGTCGACGGACCCGGCGGTCGCGGGTGCGTTCTACGAGAAGGTCTTCGGCTGGAAGTCGCGGCCGGTCGACATGGGCGGTGGCATGATCTACACGTTGCTCGATCGGCCGGGCGTGAAGAACGCGAAGGGCGATCAGCAATCCGCTGGCGGGATGATGAAGTCGCCGCCCGGCGTGCCGTACTCGTTCTGGCTCGCGTACGTCGCCGTCGACAACTGCGACAAGCTCTGCGAGCGCGCGACGCGTCTCGGCGCGAAGGTCACCGTGGGGCCGACGGACATTCCGAACGTCGGCCGGTTCGCATGCTGGTTCGATCCGCAGCAGGCCGCGATCGCGATCCTGCAGCCGCAGATGTAGCCGTCACGCGCCGCAGTCGACGGGGATGTACGACGGAATCGTGCAGATCGAGATGCGGAAGTTGAACGTGCCCGTGAACTGCGTCCCGCACCAGTCGTGCACGGGATCGTGATAGCTCGTTCCCGGCTCGAGACCGATGATGATCGGAACCTGGTTGAACTGATCGATCTTCGCGACATCGCAGTCGGTGTCGCCGACGTTGATCCAGTTGACCTGGAACGACGTCCCCGCGGAAACCGCGATCATCGATGGCGTCGCGTGAAGCACGCAGTCGTTGTGGCAATCGATGCGGACGTCGAGGACGCCCGGGAACGCATCGGGCATCGGCTTCGCATCGATGGCGGCATCGACCATGACCATCGCGCCGTCGTCGCCGGGCTGCTGCTGGCCGTCGGGGTCCGGGCTCGACGCCGCATCGTCGATCTGGCCGCCGTCGTGTGGTCCATGGGACCCGCACGCGAGCAGAAGCAGTGGTGCCAGGATGACGGCGAGACGCATCACTTGGGTGGAGCCTCGGGCGCCGGGGAAGTCGCACGAAAAGATGCGTCCACTGGAACACGGCCGGCTCCCGGTTGGCGGCGAGTGCGATGTCGGCATTGACCTGTCGCGCCTGCCAAGCTGGCAGCCCGTGGGCGTGGGATCCGCTGTCAACATGGCAGTGAAGCGGAACAGTAGGCGACATCGCCGCGTTACGTCGACATGAAACGGGCCTGCCTCCTTCTTGCCGTGGGTTGCACCGCCGAGCCGCGGACTGCCACCGACTACGCGCCGCTCACGACGTGGGCGCAAGCCGCCGACTTCAGGCTCTCGCAGCCACAGCACTGCAACTTCGAGGAGCAGCACTTCGGCGCGACGTTCGGTACGTGCTGGTTCGCGAAATCGCGCCACGCGGTCCCCGCCGGCTCGACGATGTTTCCGCGCATGGACATCACGCTAGCGGAATTTCCGAGTGAGACGATCGCGATCGAGCGCATCAAGCACTTTCGCGAGAAGCCGGTGGGCGCAGGCCTGCTCCCCGAGGAGGACAAGGCGTTCCCCCTGCGTGCGGGAGTTCGCATTGGCTCGCGCGTCCTGATCCTGGCGACCGACGCGTACGCGTTCGAGCCCGATATCTATCGGGCGGCGGGCACGCTCGCGGCGGCGACCCACGGCGAGCTCGTATGCTGGTCGCCGCCCTGCACGCGTTGACCCGCGCGAAGCCACTTCACGCGAGATCGTGCCCGCAACAGAACGCGCCTCGCAGGATGCGATACCTTCGCGGGGGATGATGACAAAGCAGGAGCAGGCTGTACGCAAGCGGTTCCAGCGGGCGATCGGTCGCCATCGTCGTGCACGAACGGCCGCATCGTGGTTCTCGCTCGGCACGATCCTCGCCGAGGCATACGGTGTCTCGCACGAGCTCGGTCACGAGCTGTGCGAAGGCGTCGGCGATCCGATCACGTGCTGGCGGCACTGCGTCCGACTCGAGCCGGAGCATGCCGAGGCGTGGCACCGGCTCGGCCAGGCGTACTTCGAGCTCGACGACCGGACGAAAGCCGTGCGCGCGCTGACTCGCGCGGTGAAGCTCGATCCGCACGTTCCGTCGGCATGGAACAGCCTCGGAATCCTCACGCTGCCGGCACCAGAAGAAGACGCGCCCGCACGACTGCGCCGCGCCGAGGGGTTCCTGCGACGAGCGATCGAAGAGGATCGCCGCGGCAAGAAGCTCGGCTGGGAGCCATTCGCGTGGCTCGCGGAAGCAGCCGAACGCCGTCGCCACGATCCAGATGCGCTTGCTTGGTATTCCGAAGCGAACAAGCGGGGCGATCGCTATGCGGCCGCGCGCAAGCAGGTCATCGAAAACCACGGCGCTCGGCGTCGCGGCGCACCTCGCCCGTCGAACGCCAAGTAGGCGGGCGCCGTCCGTAGCGTCGCCGCAACAACGCGCTGCACGTTACCAGCGTCACACCCCGGCGGCCGCTCGGTATTTTGGACAGCTCGCCGTGCTGCCCGACGCGGTACGCTTTAACCGTGCGTCGCGTCCTGCTCGTGACACTCGCCGCGTGCGGCGGATACGACGATCCGAGTGACACGATGGACGTCTGCGGGTTGGCGGAGACTGCGTCGTATCCGAGCGGCCCGAATCCGAGCGGATTGGTCGCCGACGATCTGAACGGAGACGCCGAGCTCGACTTCATGATCCCGAGCGAAGGCACGCAGCTGCATATTTTCTACGGCACGGGCAACGGTGCGTTCACCGGGGCGGAGGTTCCAGCAGGTGACCGTCCCACGGCAATCGCGGTCGGCGATTTCACCGAGGACGGTCGCGCCGACATCGCGGTGTCGAACTTGTCGACCGTGCCGTCGACGCCGACCGGCGTCTCGATTCTCGAACGCCGTGCCGATGGATCGTTTGCACGGTTGCCCCAGTTACTGCCGATCGCGGCGTTCCACGTCGTCGCGACTGACTTCGATAACGACGGGCACCTGGACGTGGTGGCGTCGTCGACGACCGGTGTGCGCGTGTTTCCCGGCACCGGCATGGGCACGTTCGCGATCAATGCCCCCGAGCTGATGCTCGGGCAAACGCCGACATTCAAGATTGCGGATGTCGACGGGGATGGCACGCGTGATTTGATCGCGCTCTCGGCGTTCAAGCTGGTCGTGCGCAGGAGTGGCACGACGATGGCGACGTCGACGACGAACATGTACGACACCGGCGGCGTCTACCCGCGCGACCTCGCAATCGGCGATCTCGATGCGGACGGTGATCTCGATCTCGCAGTCGCGAATGGCGACAACGACACGGTTCGCCTGTTCTTCAATACCGGTGGTTCGTTCCAGACCCAGGTCGATCTACCGACCGCCATCCCGCCTGGCAGCGACGGAGCGAGCATGGGATCTGGATCCGGATCCGGATCGAACATCGGCTCGTGGCTTCCGCGCAACGTCGCGATCGGCGACTTCACGGGTGACGGCACGAGCGACGTACTGGTGTTGATCGAGCCTTACCTGCCGACCACAGACGCGTCGACGATGCTCGTGCTCGAGCGAACCGCGAACGGCGGATACCAGCAGCGTCCGTGCGCGATGGCGACGCGACCCGTCGGTGTCGTCGCCGGGAACTTTTTCGGTGACGCGCGCACCGACGCGATCATTGTTACGGCGCCGTACGATGCGAGATCGGGCGGCACGGTCATGCTCGTGCAGCAGACGCCGTAGCGTTACGAGCGGCGCCGGCGCACCAACGCGCCAAGCGCAACCAGGATGACGAGCGAGCCACTGCCCGAGGTCGAGCATCCGCCGCCGTCGCCAGGATCGTCGTCGCCGCCATCATCACTGCCGCTGCCCTGCCCTGCGGCGACTGGCGTGACTTTGACGCTATCGAACATAATGGCGATCTTCGCCGTCGAGACGTACGTCTCGCCCGTGTTGTCGCCGAGGTGGACCGATGCCGGCTCGCCAGCGACGAACTCGAACTCGCCGAGCGATTGATAGCCCGTCGTCGCGGACTGATCGATCACGACGTCGGTCGTACCGCCCGCATGCGTGACGACGTAGCGCGCTTGGTGCGTCTGCGCGACGGACGAGTCGGTGTTGACCTCGATGCGATATGTGCCATCGACGGCGAAGTCGAGCTTCCAGGTCGCGTTGTTGTCCTCGGCGGCGGCGTCGGTCGTGTACGTGAACAAGCACGCACCGGCGGTGCCCTTCGTGCTCGGGTACCACGACGCTGGCGAGCCGCCCTTGACGAAGCAGCCGTCCTTGTCGTCGATGACGCGCCCGTCGGTTGCCGAAATCTTCTCGCACGTGACCGGCTCGGTGCTCACCTTCCAGAAGTCAGCGCCGAACTCGTCGCGCAGCTTGTTCGTGCCGGCGCGGTACTTGTTCTGCTGCGTCGTGCAGCCCTTGCAGCCGTTGTAGCGCCACGACACGAAGTAC
This sequence comes from Kofleriaceae bacterium, assembly GCA_036274355.1. Lineage (GTDB taxonomy): Bacteria > Myxococcota_A > Polyangia > Haliangiales > Haliangiaceae > JABFXX01. The sequence goes on from DASUFX010000244.1 coordinate 4,427, forward strand.
AGCCATTTCTCGTACTGCGGGTCGCCGTCTTGGATCGTGATCGAGTTCATCCACGCGAGCGCCTCGGCTTGGTTGTGGACGCCATCCACCGATTCGATCGCGCGCGTGACGAGGAACGGCACGACTGCGTCGACGTTGCCTTGCATCGTGACGATGTTCGGGCCGTAGGTGTTGATCGTCTGCTGATACGTGCCGGAGTCGAACTGGAACATGCCGAGGCCACCCTGCTGATCCGCACACGGCCCATCGGCCGAGCCAGCGATCACCGGACCGCCGTTACACGACGACGACGCGGGACCCTGACATGCCCACGTCGCTTCGGACCAACAGTGCGCGAAGTTCGTCTCGACCTCACCGATGCCGGCGAGCAACGCGGCGTTCGTCATGCCGAGCCCCGCAGCGGTATCGCGAATGATCTCGGCGCGCGCTTTCCGCTGTGCAGTCGTGAGCGTCACCGGACCCGGATCCATGCTCGTGTGAGTAGGACCGGGACCTGAGACCGATTTGGCAAACGCGGGCGATGCGGCAGCAAGCACCGCGAACGCGGCGCACGTGAGGCTTCTCATCGCGTGCGCGTAACTTCATCGATCGTGCCGAACACGAGCCGCAGTATTTCGCGCCGGTAGCGCGCTGCGCTCATCCGAACGCGCGACAGTGCAACCTCGATTGTGCAGCCATCTCTGCACAGGACACATGTAGGCCTTGGCGTTGCGCCGGACAGGCGGTGATAGCCTCGGTGACATGAGAGCGCCCGGCGTGATCGGCGTACTCGTCGATCAAGGTGCGCTTGCGGCCGACGATCCGGGCGTCGCGCAGCTCGCGGCACTCGCGGGCGGCATCACAGCGTTTGGCTCGCGACTCGATCAGATCGGCTGGTGGTGCATACGCGATGCGCAGATCGCGTTGCGCGCGGTGTCCGCGATCGGCGACGCGCCGGCCCCACTTGCGGACGCGATGCGGTCGATCCGCACCGCGCTCGCCGGTCGCGGTGGCTCTCTGGTTACTGCGACTGCGCAAGCGGCATGCGCGACCCTGCTCGCGACACCGGGGGCCGACGTCGACGCTGCGCTCGTACTCGTCACTCATCTCTACGGCGAAGCCGTGGCCACCGAATGTCGGCCGTTCGCTGCATCGCTCGATCGCACAGCGCTTGCCCACGCCCACCTCGACGCGATCTGGGCGCTCGCATTAGCCGCGCGAGGAGCCGGCTCGGGATGGACCGCGTACCATGCACATCGCCGTCTGCCGTCCGACATCGCCACGCACGCGGCGCGCGCCGTGGTCGCCGCGTCGACGCACCTGGGCCGTCCGCTCGCGCCTGATGCTCTCGCCTGGGCACTCGAGCTCGCAGCCGCTCCACTACGCGTGCGGCTGGTGTATCCCGAGTCCGCCGTTGCCGCAGTGAGCACGCTGCGCGAGCAACTTGCTCACCACGCGATCGACGAGTGCCGCATCGCGGCCTATCCGACGGGCGACCCGATCGTCCGGTTCTGCCATCGCGCGCTCGTCGACTGCGATGCCGTCGTCGCCGTCGTCACCGCCGGAGACAACTCGGTCTGGTTGCGCCGCGAGCTGGCGGTCCAGTACGAGCTGTTCGGCGAGATCCGGCCGCGCGTGATCCTGGCGCTCGCCGGAGCCCGCCCAGAGTCCAGTGAGCTTGCGACTGCCGAGCTCTCGAACATTGCCGACATCGTGCAGCACCTGCGCTAGCGCTCGGTTCGTGGTCCGGATCACGCGTCCCGCGCGGGCGCAAAGCGGTACGCTTGGATGATGCGCAACCATCGGATGCGGCTCGCGCTGGCGCTGCTGGCCTTGGCTGCCTTCGTCGCCGGCTGTTCTGACGAGGACGTCGGGACCAGCCCCGTGACCGGTACGGTGGTTTTCACGGAACGCGCTACCCAACACATTCGCGTGCTCGACGTGGGAACCGGTGTCTCTGACCTGATCGATGGCGGTCAGTTCGGCAGCGTTTCGATCGCGCCGGATGCCGCGCACGTGGCCTATCAGGGCGTAGACCAGATCATGAAGTTCGCCGACCGTTCGGCGAACGTCACGCCGGTTCTCCCCGGTGGCGGGTGTGTGGGGCCCGGCACATGGCTCACGAGCCGCTCGCTCGCCTATTGCGCCACCATCAATGGCAACTCGGGGTTCATGTTGCTGCCGGATCTCGACGGGACCGCACCGCGGTTCATTGGTCCGCTACCTGCCATCTCGAATGATGGCCATCAGCTCAGCTATGTGGATGCGCGTGGCGATGCGGTTATCGAGGACATCGACGGAGCGAATCGTCGCGTGGTGGTGCCATCGACGGATCCGACCGCGCTCTACCACTTCCGGGGCGTCACCGGCTTCACGCCCGATGATCGCGCGATCCTGATCTCTGACTACGAAATGTATCCCGCCAAGCTTCGCATCGTCGCTCTCGCAGATGGCTCGAGCATCGATGTGGACGACGCGCTTGATGGCAGCTCTCCATTCGGGCCAACGTTGTTCTACGGCGCATCGCGCTTTTCACCAGACGGTTCCGAGATCGTCCTGCAGTCAACGACCGGGCTCGTCGCGATCGATCTCGGCACCGGCACGAAACGCGTGCTCGCGCCGTTCGCGCCACGAACCTCGAGCGCGGGCGCAGTCTTTCTCGACGCCGAGCACGTACTGTGGGTGCAGGTCGAGAATCATAGTGTCAGCGACATCGGCAAGTACACGGCGTCGCTTCACGTCGCAGGGCCGACGGTCGAGGACGATCGCGTTCTCGATGCGCCCAACGACGAGAACGCGCTCTATCCATCCGTTGCCGTGTCGCCGGAGGGTTTCATCGCTTGGCCCGGCAATGCCTTCATGATGACGATGGCCGGAACCGTCCTGGTCGAGAACGATTACTCGTCGCCGAGCGTGTATGAGGACATCCTCGGACTCACGCCAAACGGACGCGGCGTCATCGCGATTACCTATGACGGCCTCGTGCGCTACGTCGACAGGAGTGGCGCGAGTCGAGATCTCGCAACGGTGGGCGGCACCGGCGACTTGCTCGCGCCGTACGCCGCATATACGCCCGCGTCCACAGCGTCCCGCCGCCACTAACGCGCCGCTTTGATGAGCCCGCGCTCCAGAAGCGCACCGCCAAGCAAACAGAAGTACAGGTAGCCCCGGATCGGGCCGAACCGCTCGACGATAGGCGCGAGCGACGAAGCGATCCGGCCGACGTTGCGGGCGACCCCAACGTCGCCAGGCGGAAACACGTCGAGACGCCCGAACCCACGCAGCAGCACGAGCGCGGCGCTCCACGGGCCGATGCCCGGCAATGCGGCGAGAATTGCGAGTGCCTGCTCGGTGCTCGCCGCGGCAATTGCCTCGTCGGTGAGCTTGCCGGATGCGATCAAGCGCGCGCAGTTTTTGAGTGCGATCGCTTTGTGGCCGCTCAGGCCGCAACGACGCAGCGCTTCGAGCCGCGCGCTGGCGATCGTGGACGCCGTCGGGAATGCATAACGCCGCGTACCAGCGTGCTCGAGCACGAGCCCGAACCGCTCGACCAATCGAGTCACGATCGCGATGCCTGCATCGAGGCTCACTTGCTGAAACGGGATCACGTTCGCGAACGCCTCGAACAGATCGGCGAAGCGAGGCGGTCGCATTCCCCGCAGCGCACGTGCGGTCGTGCGCAGCGCGGGCACGGCTTCGGCGCGGCGCTGGAGCGGACGAGGATCGACATCGAGGCCGAGCTTGACCCGGAGGATGCGCTCGATTTCGGTTCGGCTCGCTTTCGACGCGCTTCCGTGTGAAATCGAGAAGTGCACGTTCGGAGCATCGATCGTGCCGCGGTTTTCGACCTCGACGACCGACAGGCCGGCGCGCGTCGTTATGACGCGAATGTAGCGGTTCTGCTCCCAACGCTCGACGAGGTTCGTGGGCCGACGCTGCAGGACACGCACGGTTGCTTCGAGGTGAAACGGTGCGCGGGTCGCGAGGCGAAGCATTTCGAAGGCATCCTCACGACGTGCGATCTGCTCTGGGTTGCGTAGTTGGGCGCGCACTCGTCACCTGCCACGGAGCAGGACTCAACACCGCGTTCAGGTAGTCGGCTGCATCGTGAGCGGACGGACCGAACGAACGGAATCCGATGTAGCCGTCGGGGCGAACGATGTAGATCGCGGCCTGCGAGACGCCGAACCGTTGGAACACCTCCTCTGCGCCCGCAGTCGCCTGCACGCGATGGACGACGATGGTTCCGGCGTGTCGATGCTCGACATCACGAAGCTCGCCCTCTTTGCACGGGCCGAAGGCGAGCACGTGAACGGCGGTACCTCGCAACAGATCATGAAGTGAAATGCCATCGAGATCGAGATCGGGAACCCGGCAGCCTGCCTGAAGCGCGCTACGAAACGTCGGATCGGCATCGTCGCTGACTTCGCGAACCGCGTAGCTCGGGTGATACCGGATGTCGAGCTGCGACGCGAAGCGCACAACGCGCGAGCGCAGCCGATACGATCGGGCGACAGCCTGGAGCACGATCGGCGCAATCAGCTCACGCAGCACGCCTGCGCCGAAGCGATGCGACGTCGCGAGACCGAACGCACGATCGGTCGTGCGCACGAGCACCTCGCCGACGCGCTCCCGCTCGAGCTCGTAGGTATCCAGCAACTCGCGGCTGGCGCCGCGCAGCACGAACGCGAGCTTCCACGCCAGGTTTGTCGCATCGCCAAACCCGGTATTCATCCCCTGGCCCCCAAACGGCGTGTGGATATGACAGGCATCGCCGGCCAAGAATGCGCGTCCGACGCAATAACGCCGCGTCGCCCGGTGATGAAGGCGAAAGCGCGACGTCCACAGTGCACTGTCGATCTGGATCGGGGCACGCGCGGCGCGGGTGAGTGCGTTGATATCGTCGATCGTCACCGGCGCATCGGCGGCTGGTGACGGTTGGTCGACGACCACGCCCATGATGCGCGTGCGGTCGCCGAGGACACCGACGAGGCAGACGGCGTGACGCGTAATGTAGACCGCGAACGGCACGTCACGTGGAAGCTCCACATCCGCGAGCATGAACTCGGCGGGATACGTCGAGCCCTCGAACGGAATCTCGAGGACCTCGCGAACGCGGCTGTGCGCGCCATCGCAGCCGACGAGGTATCGGCAGCGGACCGTTTCGCGCGCGGCCGAACCAATGTGCGCGAGCTCCGCGGTCACGCCATCGGGATCTTGGACGAACGACACGAGTCGCGACGAACGTTCGACCGCGATGCCGCGTGCCGAAAGGTCGTCGAGCAGGATCCGCTCGGTCTCGGGCTGCGCGAGCAGATAGAGCCCCGGGTATCGCGTGATGCCGACCAGCGGGTCGAAGTGCAGCTCGGCAATCCGCCTACCGCGGACATAGGCGCGAATCGGCTCGGCGCGTAGTGCCCGCGACGCGAATTCCTCGCCGAGCCCGAGCTGATCGAAAATTTCGAGAGAGCGCGCCTGAAGGCCAAACGCGCGCGACTCCTGCGCGCGATCGGCCTGCTCATCGACGATACGAATTCCGACCCCGTATCGCGCGAGCTGGGTCGCCATCATCAGGCCGGTAGGGCCACCACCGACCACGAGAACGTCGGTCGTTGTCTCCATACCAACGCGCGTTGCATCGGATGTGCCCAGCACGCCGCTGGGCCACCATCCGAAATCAACGCAGGACGACTTCGCGGTGACGCGCGCGCTAGCGACGGCGCCGGCGGCGGACGATCAGCGCGAGCACCGAGAGTCCGAGCACACCGCTGCCGGCCGGCGAGCGCTGCGACTGGCAGCAGCCACCGTCGCTGTCACCGGTCTCGGGATTGTCGGTCCCACCATCGGGCATGTCACCGCCATCCGGCCCCGGTCCCGCGCACTCGCCGGCGTCGGGAACGAGCGTCGGGAACGGCGTACCGACGATGCCGGTGAACGCGACGTCATTGATCTCCCAGCCCGCTCCACCGGTGCCACCGTCGGTCACGACGCGGAAGCGGAGCTGGAACGTCTTACCAGCGAGCATCGTGCCGAGATCGAGCGTGACGGAATCGGGATTCGGATACGACGCGTTCTTGTTGCCGAACGCGGCACGGCCGCCGAGCGGGTTGTCCGACGTCGTCGTCAGCGTGCTGTTGTACGGCGACGCGGTCGCGAGAGTGGCGACGTCCTGCCACGTCGCGCCGTTGTCGGTAGAGATCTCGATCACGCCACCGTCCCAGTACGTGTTGCTGGAGAACTCGAACGAGAACTTGTGGCTGAACGTGATCGAGACGGGCGCCGTCGCGTCGGCGGTGAGCGCCGGTGACGTCAGGCTCGAGTCCGTGCGGGCGCCGCTGTCGTTGGCGAACCAGATGCCGTCGAGCGGCGTCGGCCGCGTATGCGACCACTGGCTGTCCGTGCTCGGCGGCGTCCATACCGATGCCATCGCGTCGAACGAGTCAGTGGCCGAGCTCGCAACCTTGTCGTCGGTGTTGATGGCGACGGCGAGCGGTTGCTCGATCGTCGTTGCACAGCCGTCGTCGGTGGTCAGCGTCATGGTGAAGGCGGCGGCGGTCGGATCGACGATCGAGTCGGCGACCGTGACGTCGAACGACGCCATCGCGCTGCCGTACGGCGCGATCGTGCCGATCGACACCGGGCCCGATGCGACGGTGACGCCATCCGTGGTCGTCGTCAGGGTCGCGACGACGTTCGTGAGCGCCGTCGGGCCGGTGTTCGCGATCGGCAGCGTGACCTTCGCGGTCTCACCGGCGTCGAGCACCTCGTCGGTATCACAACTGGTCGCGAGCGCCATTTGCGCAGCGCCGAGCACCGCGTTGCCCTTGACCACGTTGCTCTCGACGATGCCCATGAAATTCGAGCTCGAGCGCGGCGCCGATACCGCACAGCTTCCGAAGCCGCGACGTGCATACGCGGTCACGAGCGTGTCATGATCGGCCATGCTTGCCGCGCGCGCAGCGGTGAGGATCGCGTCGCGCGTTTCCGTCGGCGTGGCGTCGGGCGGCGCGAGCAAGAGGCCCGCGACGACATACTGGCGCATCTTCAGGCGCACGTCATCGAACGACGTGCCGGCTCCCTGGAGCGCGACGTAGCCTTCCCACAGCATCGCGGCCCAGACCTCGCCGGCGTTGTGAACCTCGGCGTTGTTGCCGGAGGCATTGAACGGATGCGTCGTCGGCGTCGCGACGCCATCCGTCATGTGGCGGAACGACAGATCGTTGATCGTGTGGTCGGCGCTGTACGGCGCGCGGCGGATGCCAAAGTACGCCGGATCCGCCGAGAAGCTCTGCGTCGAGTAGATGCCCATCGGATAGGCACCCATGAGGTTGTCACCGTCGCGCGCGACGACGAGCAGCGAGCTGAAATCGCCCCAGCCTTCGCTCATCGCGCCGCAGGCCGACGTTCCGCACACGCTCAAACGGTGATGCACGTAGTGACCGAATTCGTGCGCGATCACGCTCGTGTCGAGCGTGCCCTCGAGCTCGACGCCGACCTCGCGCTGCATCGTCACGTTGACCGCGCCCGCCGCGATATCGGTCTTGAGCTGCGTGCCGTCGGTCTGCAGGATCGACAGCGTCGGGATCGTGATCGCGGTCGTGATCGTCGCGTCGTCGGCGAGACCCGGAGGCGACGTGCTCGCCGCGTTGTTCGCGAGGATCACGCCGATGCCGCCGGCGGTTTGCACGTTCAACGTCTTCGTCTTGAACGTGCACGTGCCGCGGTCGACGAGCACGATCTTGCCGGTGAGCGACGGCAGCGCCGTGCACGCGTCCGTCCCGGTGCCGACGCCATCGTCCGCGACCACGACCTCGCCGGTCACGTCGAAGTTCTTGGGCCCGAACGACGCGGAGCCCGACGTCGTGGTGTGCGTGGCGATCGTCAGCGTACGCGTCTCCTTGCCGCCCCACAAAAACACCTGCATGCGCGGCTGCAAGCCGTCGTCGGGCGTGGACATGTTCGCGTTGTTGCGCGAACCACCGTTTGCGTTGTCCTGCGCCTCGGCCTTGATCGCGTCACGATCTTCGCCGCCGCGGCCGTAGTTGTTGTCCTGCGCGTTGCCGGCAGACTCGGTGAATCCGCCGTCGTACCAGAAGTCGTGCATCCAGTTGACCGTGTAGAACAGCGACGTGATGCCGGTCATCTGCTGGGTTTGGGTCGACAGCGGCTCGGCATTGAAGTCGTACGCGCGATCGAACTTGCCAGCGGCCGTCGTCGTGGCGCGGAAGTCGCCGAACGTGAGGCCGTCGGGCGCGTTGAAGTCGGCGTAGGCCTCGACGTTGTTGCCGAGGGTCTCCGTGCGGTTGTTCACGAGCCACGGATCGGCAGGCCCCGTGCCGGGATGGTTGAGGCCATCGACCGTCACGAGGTTGCTCGTCGCGTATGCCGGGAACGCGCCGTTCGGATGTCCCGTTGCATGCGGGGTGCTGTCGACGATCGGACCGTCGAATGGATGCATCTCACCCGTCGACTCGGCGAACACGCGGTACGAGAACGCCGCGTCTGCGACCAGGTTGCGTTCCGCGAGCACGCGGCCGTCCTCTGCGATCACGAGACGAACCGCATCACTCGAGGTC
>DASUFX010000245.1:0-8899 GCA_036274355.1 Kofleriaceae bacterium
TCGCGGATGCGCTAGGCCTGCCAAAGCTCACACTGCGTCGCGAGCTCGCGTTCCCCGACCACGGCGTGCTCGCGTATCACGGCAACGTCGGCGATCCGATCAACGCGAGCCCCGACGGCGACGCGACGATCGGCGATGCGATCGGCTCCGAGCTCATCCTCAAGTTCCCTCGCAAGTTGCGCGCGATGGTCGGCGGCGATCATCCCGGTGTCGAGCAGATCGACGACATCGACGACGTCCGCCCGGTCTACGCGGTGCCCGCGTGGGTGCGCCAGCAGAGCGCGATCCGCCGCGATCTGCTGAAACCGATCAGCGAGGTGTGGAGCGAGGTCGTCGACGAATTCCTCGCGAACGACTTCGTCAAGACGTGGCTCAAGACGCAGCACAAGATGTTTTCGCTCGACCTCGGCAAGAAGCTGCGCCTCTTACTCGAGCTGTCGCGCAACAAGGTGATGGCCCACGGCTCCGACGAACGCCTCACGCAGCTGTACAAATTCTTCCAGCACAGCTTCGACGGCAAGATGTCTCAGCTCGCGGCGATGGAGCTCGGTCGCCGCCGCAACCTGCGCTACGTCGTGAACGGCCACTCGCACTTTCCATCGATGCAGCCGCTCGGCCGTATTGGCGATCATCCAGCGGTCTACTTCAACACCGGCACGTGGCGCGCAGTGCACCAGATCGGACACGACATCGGCGGGCGGCCGAGCTTCTTGCCGTACGACGCGATGAGCTACCTCGTGTTCTTCCCCGACGACGACAAGCTCGGCCGCGAGTACGAGTGGTGGACGGGCGCGATGGTCACGCGCGGCGCGCACTGAGGCTGCGCGTGCGCCGAAAAGCGAAACGCCACGCAAGCTGCGTGGCGTTCCGTAATCCAGGCTGATCTAGCTTAAGCAGCTCAGCTCGGACGCCGATTACTTCTTCGGCTCTTCCTTCTTCTCTTCGGGCTTCGCCTCGCCGCCAGCCGGAGCTGCCGGAGCCGCGCTGCCGCCTGCCGCCGGAGCCGCCTCGCCGCCCGCCGGGGCCGCGCTGCCAGCTTCGCCACCAGCCGGAGCCGGGGGAGCCGCGCCCATGTCAGGCGTCATCGCCTTCTGCATGCACTTGCCCATCTCTTCGCCGATCGCGGCCGCCTTCTTCGTGTCCTCCTCGTTCATCTTCGGAGGCTCTTTCTGATTCTTGGCCTGCTCCTGGCTCCACTTCGTCATCTCGTCCGAGACGGCCTGCGCGCACTTGGTGTCGTGCTCGGCGCACTTGCACATCTTGTCCTTGAACTCGGTCATCTTGGCCATCGCCTCACCGGCGCCGCCACCCTTCTTCTTGCAGCCGACGCTGACCAGGGTCAGCGCGATCGCGATCGCGAGCGTAATGTTCTTCATCAGATTCTCCTTTGCGAAGCAGTGTCCGCCTCGCGACGTGGCCCGGTCAACGAAGCGGCGGCGGACGTCCATCCATGATCGTTTGCATTGTCATCACTCGATGACACGAATACGGCAATCGATGACAGGCCTCGCCGCAATGTCGCGATCGCGGAACATTGCTAAGGTCCGCGGATGCAGCTGCGCCGCAATCCAACCTTCGCGGGAGCGAAGGGTCCGGTCGTTCTTGTCGTCATGGATGGCATCGGTTGCGGTGCAGGTGACGAAGCAGACGCGGTGAAGATCGCCGCGACGCCGACGCTCGATCGCCTATCGGCACCAGGTGTTCGTTGCGAGCTACGCGCGCACGGCAAAGCGGTCGGGTTGCCGAGCGACGACGACATGGGCAACAGCGAGGTCGGCCACAACGCGCTCGGCGCTGGCAAGATCTACGCGCAAGGCGCGCTGCTCGTCGGGCGCGCGATCAAGAGCGGCGCATTGTTCGAAGGTGCGACGTGGAAAGAAGTGATCGCACGCGGTGCTCGCGGCGGCGCGATCCACTTCATCGGCCTGCTCTCCGATGGCAACGTGCACTCGCACCTCGATCACCTCGAGGCGATGCTCGCCGCCGCAGCCAAGACGGGCTGCAAGAAGCTGTACGTGCACGCGCTCCTCGACGGGCGCGACGTGCCACCGACGAGCGCCCTGGAATATGTCGACCGCACCGAGCGGTTCCTCGCTGGACTGCGCCAATCAGGCGTCGACGCCCGCATCGTGTCCGGTGGCGGGCGCATGAAGATCACGATGGATCGCTACGAAGCAGATTGGGAGATGGTCGAGCGCGGCTGGCACACGCACGTGCTCGCCGACGCGCGCGTCTTCAAGTCTGCCGAGGAAGCGATCAAGACGCTGCGCGACGAGCACCCCGGTGTCATCGATCAAGATCTGCCGCCGTTCGTGGTCGCACCGCCAACGCCGATGCAGGACGGCGACGCATGCGTGATGTTCAACTTCCGCGGCGATCGCGCGATCGAGCTCTCGCGCGCATTCGACGACGACAAGCTCGACAAGTTCGATCGCGTGCGCAAACCCGACGTCTTCTACGCCGGCATGATGGAGTACGACGGCGATCTGCACGTGCCGAAGCACTACCTGGTGTCGCCGCCGGAGATCGAACACCCGATGGGCGAGATTCTCGCCGAGGCGCACGTCCCGCAGCTCGCGATCAGCGAGACGCAGAAGTACGGCCACGTGACCTACTTCTGGAACGGCAACCGCAGCGGCATGTTCGACAACGGCACCGAGACCTATATCGAGATCCCATCCGATCGCGTCTCGTTCGATCAGCGGCCGTGGATGAAGGCCGCCGAGATCACCGATCGCCTCATCACCGAGCTGCGCACCGGCAAGCATCGCTTCGCGCGCGTGAACTATGCGAACGGCGACATGGTTGGCCACACGGGCTCGTTCGATGCGACGGTCGTCGCGGTCGAGACCGTCGACCTCCAGCTCGCGCGCCTGGTGAAGGCGGTCGAGGATGTCGAAGGAATCCTCGTGGTTACCGCCGACCACGGCAACGCCGACGAGATGTTCCAGCGCGACAAGCACGGCCGGGTCCAGCGCGACAAGCAGGGGCAGCCGATCGCGAAGACCAGCCATACGCTCAACCCCGTGCCATTCTTGATCTACGACCCGATGCGCCGTGACCGCTACGAAATCGACGCACAGCGCGCGCAAACCGCCGGGATCGCAAACGTCACAGCGACCTGTCTGGAGCTACTCGGCTTCGAGGCTCCGGATGATCTAGAGTCGTCCCTACTGAGGTTTCGATGAAGACTGTTTTCGCGCTCGTGCTCGTTCTCGCGGTCGCTTCGCTGGCGGGGTGTTCGCAAAACGAGGCGAAGGCGGCTTGTGCAGGCGACGAGTGTCTGCCTGACCTCAAGTACATCGACACGACCGGTGCTGCACACACGAACGACGCGATGCGCGGCAAAGTTGTCGTCATCAACTTCTGGGCGACGTGGTGTGGCCCGTGCAAGCACGAGATCCCGGATCTGTCGAAGCTGTACAAGAAGTACAAAGAAAAGGGCGTCGTGATGCTCGGCGTCCTGACGAACGACAACCCGACCGACGCCGAGCTGCTCAACTTCCAGTCCGACTTCGAGATGGAGTTTCCGGTCGTTCGCCAGAACTCCGACATCCTCGTCTCGTTCAATTATCCGCAGGCGCTACCGACGACGTTCATCTATGACCGCGCTGGTCGCCGCGTGGGCAAACCACGCGTTGGCGCGATCAAGCCCGATGAGCTCGACGCGACGCTCGCGCAGCTGACGACGCCCTAGAACGTTCCGCTCAGCGACATGCCGGGTGCGAGGCCGCTCGTCGTCGGCACGATCGGCGCAACCGAAAATCCGTTCGCACGGTTGTAGCGATCGACCGCGTCGCCGGAATCGAGCACGTCGTACCAGACGCCGCCGATGAATCCGATCGCGGCGAGGCCGAGCAGCGGATACGCACCTTCTGTGAAGACTTCGCACGGCGGGTCTTGCGAGCTATGCGCGTTGTCGCAGACCGCCAGGTGGGTTTGCGTCTGCAGCGTGTACAGGGCGAGCGCGCCGGCGACCGCGCGAATGCCCATGCCCCACGTCAGGTACTGGCCCGCGTAAAACTCGCCGAACGACGGCGTGATCGCGAGCATGCTGAGGCCCGTGTACATGACCGGCGCGTTGAAGCGCTTGCCATCCGGCGCCGTCATGAAACCCGTGATCACCACGGCGCCCGAGACGCTCGCACCAACGCCGGACAGGAGCTGAGCGGTCTGTTTCTTCTTCGGACCCGCATGCGCCGTCGCGCACACGAAGACCATCATCAGCGCGACAAGCACCCTGCGCATGGCCGGATAACACCAGAAGTCGGGCGAGGTTGCCCATGTTCCGTTATACTTGACAACGTATCCGTTATAACAGACTATGCCGCTATGATGATCGCGGTGCACGACGGCGAGGTCGTCAACCCACCATCCGTTATCGTTGACAGGTTGTCCGCTCCCGGAGTAGCAATATATCCGTTATGGCGGACGACCGAGGAGACCTCTCATGACACTCGAAGTCTTGTTCGTCCTCGCAATGACGAGCCTCGGCGCCGCCACCGTCAACGGCGCGCTCGGTTACGGCTACTCGTCGATCTCGGTTCCGATCGCGCTGCTCGTCGTTGCGGGCCGCGTGCTCAATCCGGCCCTCGTCATCGTCGAGGTCGTCATCAACCTCTATGCGCTCGCGATCAACTGGCGCTCGGTGCCGCGCGTGATCAAGCGCGTCATCCCGCTGGCGATCGGTCTCGTTCCTGGCGTCATCGGCGGCGCACTGCTCCTGGGCTCGGTCGCGCCAAGTCACGTCAAGCTCGTGGCGTATGGTGTGCTGTTGCCGCTGATCCTGCTGCAGGCATCAGGTAAGCGCTGGCCGATTCGCAACGAGCGCCGTGCGTCGGTGCCACTCGGCGGCGGCGTCGGCCTGCTCTACGGTCTCACGACGATCTCCGGTCCGCCGCTCGCGCTGTTCTGGAACAACCAAGGGCTCGAGAAGAATGACTTCAAGACCGCGCTCGCCGTGGTCCGTTCGATCGAATCGATCTGCGCCCTCCTCGCGTACGCGTATCTCGGCCTGCTCACGCGCGATAGCGCATCGATCCTGCCGTGGATCGCGCCCGGCGTGCTGATCGGCTTCCCCCTCGGTCACTGGCTGGTCCGCAGGGTCGGCATCGAGACGTTCCGCCGCGTGTGCATGAGCTTCGATGCGTACCTGGTGTCGTTCGGCTTTGCGCGGGTGCTGACCGCGGCCGGCATCGCGCCCGCCCTCGCGTACGGCGTGATGGTCGTTACAGCGATCATCGACACCAAGTTGCTTCTCGCGTACTTCCGGCCCGTCGCCGAGAAAACCGTTGATCCAGCGACGGCGGTGGTCTAATTGCAGCCACCATGAAGACATGGTGGCTCGCTGCAGTTCTGCTCGTCGGATGCGCTTCGAACGACAAGCCTGACATCGACGCGACCGGCACGGTGACGGGACAGATGACGTGGGGTGGCGGTAACTGCCAGAAGAGCGGCAGCGAGCCGTTCACGATCTTCATCGCGAAGATCGACTCGTTCAACTACAACATCACGACGAACACCGTCGGCGCTTCGATCGGTGGCTCCGTCGTGTGCGGTCCCGAGTACTGCCAGATCATGTACTTCAAGCAGTGGAGCGGCGCGAATCAGGAGTCGCTCAGCCTCGACGGCACGCTGACGCTCGATGGCGACACGAACGCGATCACCGGCAACGGCAAGTACGACTCGTTCGACGCGGTTGGCAGCTGCGAGCAGCAGGTCACGTACACCGCGACGCTGCAGTGATCACAGCACCGAGCTGATCTGCTCGGGATTCGCGAACAGGCCGAACATGCCGCCGGTGTGCACGAACGCGACCGCGGCACCGAATCGCTTCGGGTCTTTCTTCAGCTCGGTGACGACGCCATGGAACGCTTTGCCCGTGTACACCGGGTCGAGCACGATGCCATCGCTGCGGCAGACGTCGCGAATCGTCGCGAGCTCCTCGGGCCGGCTCTTCGCGTAGCCGAGGCCGACGTGGCCATCGAGGATATCGATGTCACCCGGCGTGACGCGCGCATCGAGCTGCCAGCGCTCCTCGAAATCGCCACAGATCTTGCCGATCGCGTCGACGAAGTACGCCCGGTCGTCGCACACCGCGATGCCGCACACCTTGATGCCGAGCGCCGACAGGCCGAGCAGCTTCCAGCCGAGGACGAGGCCTGCGCCGGTACCGCCTGAACCGCACGGGTAGACGATCGTGACCGGGTTGTCGGGCGCGGCGATGCCGGCGAGATCCTCGACGAGCTCGCGCGTCGCCTTCAAGTAGCCCCAGCTGCCGAGCGCGTTGCTGCCGCCTTCCGGAATGATGTACGGGCGGCCACCGGCACTCTTGATGCGCTCGGCTTCCTCGGCGAGCAGGCGGTTGCGATCGCGCCAGGCCGGCCGCGAGATCCAGCGAATCTCGGCCCCGACGAGGCGATCGAGCAGAATGTTGCCGGTCGCGCTGGGCGGCTGATCGGGAGTTTCGGTACGCAGAATCAGCACGCTCTTGAGGCCGAGCTGGGCGGCCGCCATCGCCGTCGCGCGGGCATGATTCGACTGCTCGCCGCCGCACGTGATCACGTGTGTCGCCTGCTGCTGGAGCGCCTCCGCCATCAAGTATTCGAGCTTGCGGACCTTGTTGCCCGACAGCTCGCTGCCCGTGTGGTCATCCCGCTTGATCCAGATCCGGGCCCCGAGCTGCTCGCCGTATCGCAGCCAGTGGCCGCGGGTCGGGGTATTCGCGAGCCGCACGCGCGGCGGTTCCTTGTCTTCCAGGCGTTCGAGCATGCACGGACGCTACCTCGAAATGAATGACAGCGACGCGCCGCGTGTTAGATCGAACAACGTGAGGGCTCGTTTTGTCGCCGCGTGCCTGGTCGCATTCGCCGTTCGCGCAGATGCGAAGGGCTGGCCCTCGCCCGCAGCCGGCCCGACGATGACGGGCGATCCGGAGTTGATCTTCACGTTCGACGACGGTCCGAACAAAGACCTGACGCCGCTCGTCCTCGACATTCTCGCGAAGCACCACATCCACGCCGTGTTCTTCCTCGTCGGTGAGATGGCCGCGCAGCCGACCTCGCCCGCGATCATCGAGCGCATGCTGAGCGAGGGCCACATCATCGCGAACCACACGATGACGCATCAGGATCTGTGTCGCGTGAAGGATCCCGAGCGCGCGGCACACGAGATCGACGACGGTAAGACTGCGATCGAGACGGCGAGCCACTGGCACGTGACCTGGTTTCGTACGCCGTATGGCGTGCGCTGCGACCGCGTCGATCAGCTGCTCGCCGAGCGCGGGCTCACTCACTTCCACTGGGATCTCGATCCGCAGGAGTGGAAGCACGGCAACAAGAAGAAAGCGTACGACTACGTGACCAAGCAGGTCGCGAAGATGACCGGCCGCAACGTGCTGCTCATGCACGACATCAAGAAGGCGACGGTCGAAGCGCTGCCCGAGATCCTCGATTTCATCGAGGCCGAGAACGTGCGTCGCAAGGAGACCCGGCGCCGGCGGATTCGCATCATCCAGGGCTACGAGCTGGCGGCCGAGAAGTTGCCGCCGGGCACCCTCGAGTGGATCAGCGCGGTGACGCCGAGCAAACAGGGCGTTATCGACGCGATTGCCAGCGTTCTGCCGTAGAGCTGGACGTCGTGGTAGGGTGCCCTTCGCGTGTCGGGCCCGTTTCGAATTCGTCAATCCTATCGAGAGGATGTCGAGCAAGTGCTGGCGGTTGCCGAGCACTTGGACACCGTCAACCTGCCGCATGATCGCGGGGTCATCGAGGGCATCCTCGATCGGTCGGCGCGATCGTTCGCGGGGGAGCTGACCGGCTCCGACCTCGAGTTCGTGTTCGTGCTCGAAGACATCGCCGACAAGCGAATCATCGGCACGTCGATGATCTATGCGCAGCACGGTACCAAGCGCGCACCGCACATCTTCTTCCGCGTCGAAAACGACGAGCGCTACAGCGTCACGCTCGACCGCTACTTCGTGCACCGCACGCTGCGCATTGGCTACAACTACAACGGCCCGACCGAGATCGGCGGCCTGATCCTGCTGCCGGAATACCGGCGCAGCACGCAGGCACTCGGCAAGGCGCTGTCGTACGTGCGTTTCTTGTTCATGCGAATGCACCGCCCGGTATTCCGCAATCAGGTGCTGTCCGAGCTCTTGCCGCCGCTCGAACCCGACGGAACCTCGAAGCTGTGGGAAGCGCTCGGTCGCCGCTTCACCGGCCTCACGTATCAAGAGGCGGATCGGCTGTCGAAGGACAACAAGGAATTCATCAACGCGCTGTTCCCCGACGATCCGATCCACACCGAGCTATTGCCCGATGACGTCCAAGCGATCATCGGTCAGGTTGGCGATGAGACGCGCGCAGTCGAGAAGATGCTGCGCCGGATCGGCTTCGAGTACGCCGAGCAGATCGATCCGTTCGATGGCGGTCCGCACTTCATCGCGAGCACGGATGACATCTCGATCGTGCGCGACGCGCGCGAAGCCGAGGTGCGCGGTGGCGGTGACGGCGGCGAACGCAAGTGGGCGATCATCGCGGCGGAGACGCCGGGTGCACGGCCGCAGTTCCGCGCGATCGGAGAGCGCGTGACGATCATCGACGGCGGCATCGCGCTGCCCGAGGAAGCGCGTGCGCGGCTCGGCGTCGAAGTCGGCCAGAAGGTATGGCTGAGCTTCGGCTGACGCAGGCCTCGGGCCTCAGGCCTCAGGCCTCCGTGGGGCTTCGGGCTTCGGGCTGCATCGTGCTCGCTCTTGGTTTTGGTCTTGGCGCGTGTCGATCTTCGGAGGCAGGATCAGGATCGGGTCTCAAACCTCCACAGGGCTGGCAACCGCTACCCGAGCTCGCGACGGCAGCTGCCGATGCCGCAAAGGCCGGACATCTGATCGTGGATGGTG
>DASUFX010000246.1:0-7103 GCA_036274355.1 Kofleriaceae bacterium
GAGTCCCCGAGCAGCCACAACGCGGCGCATCCCGGCTCATATAGCACGTTGACAGGCCCTAAGTGCCTGGGTAGATTGCCGCGCTCGCAAAAGAGGATCTCATGGCTGTTGCGCTTCGCATGTCCCGTCAGGGAAAGAAAAAGTCTCCGTTCTATCGCATCGTCGCTGCGGACAAGCGCTGCGCCCGTGATGGTCGGTTCATCGAGTTGCTCGGTACGTACCACCCGGTCACCAAGGTCCTGAAGCTCGACCACGAGCGCTATCAGAAGTGGATCAAGGTCGGCGCCCAGCCGAGCGGCACGCTCGACGCGGTGATTCGTCGTACGGCCCGCGCAACGAAGACTGCCTAATGGCCCGCGAACCCGATCTCGCGGAGCTCATCCGCTATCTCGCGGTCAATCTCGTCGACAAACCCGACGAGGTCCGCGTCGAGCTCGTCGAAGAACGTCAAGCGAACGTCTACGAGCTCGAAGTTGCCGAGTCCGATCTTGGCAAGATCATCGGCCGTGGCGGCAAGACCGCTCGCGCGCTGCGCACCGTCGTCCAGTCGATCGCGCCCCGCTCGCGCAAGCGCACGCTGGTCGAGATCCTCGAATAACAGCCCGCGCTGCGCACGCCGGCGATTTCCGCGCGGCGATGCGCTCGCACAAGCCGCACGTCTCAGCGACACTGGGGCGCAATAGCCATGCGCGGTGAAGCGCGGATCGAAATCGGCGGGGTAGCGCGGGCGCACGGCATCCGCGGCGAGGTCGTGATCGTCACGCACGATCCGGACTCCGCCACGCTCGGCTCGGTCGACACGATCTGGGTCGGCGGCGTCGCGCGCAAGGTGCTCCAGGCGCGCGATACGCAGCGCGGCTGGCTGGTCGCGCTCGAAGGCGTTGTCACGCGTAACGACGCCGAGGCGCTGAAAGGCCAGCAGGTCGAGGTCGATCGCGAGGATCTCGAGCTCGATCCCGACGACGTCCTGCTCGACGACATGATCGACTGCGAGGTCCGCCTCCCCGACGGCACGCCGTGGGGCACGATCGCCGAGATCATGGTCGGCGCCCACCAAGACTTGCTCGTCATTCACGATGGCGAGATCGAGCGTCTGCTGCCGCTCGTCGACGAGTTCGTGACGAGCATCGATCTCGAGAACGGCGTCGTCACCGTGAGCCCGCCGGAGGACTTGCCGGAGAGCAAGAAGAAGCCGAGCAAGAAGCTATGAGGTTCACGGTCGTCACGATCCTGCCCGAGCTGATCGAGCCGTCGCTCACGGCCGGCGTCGTTGGCCGTGCGCGCGAGGCGGGCGTGATCACGGTCGACACGATCAACCCGCGCGACTTCACCCGCGACAAGCACCGCACCGTCGACGACACGCCGTACGGCGGTGGTCCGGGCATGGTGATGAAGGCCGAGCCGCTGCTCGCCGCGATCGCGAAAGCGTGCGAGCCACGTACGCCAAGCACACCCGCGCCACTCGACACGCCGGAGAAGCTCGATCTGCTCGGCCAGCCGCTCGATCCACTGACGAAGGTCGCGCGCGCGATCGCGAAGGTCGAGTCGATGCTCGGCGGGCTCGGTGGTGCCGCGGGGCCGCTCACCTCGGCGCAGCTCGAGAACGACTCGACGCATGTCGAGGATGCCGAAGCCGCGCTCGCCGAAGTCGAAAAGGAGCTGCAGAAGGAAGCGCTCGCCCAGGCGCTGACGCCGCCGACCGATAGCGATCAGATCGACACGCGGCCGAGCGCGAAGGTCAACGAAGATATCGATCTGCACCTGCCAGCCCGCAATTCACGGCTCGGTGCACTCGGCCCCGCCGACGCCGATGATGGTCGCGTGCGCACCGAAGCGGTGCCCGAGGATTCGCACCAGGAGATGCCGCATCTCGTCGAGAAGCGGAACATCGTGCAGACGCCGCCGGCTGGCGTGCCTGTCGTGCAGCCGCCCGCCGAGGCGACGAACGACGCGACGAGTGACGCGTTGCCGCAACCGGCAGAAGCGACGCCGACGACCGATCGCACGAAGCCGCATCGCATCTTGCTGTCGCCATCGGGCACGCCGCTCACGCAAGCGCGCGTGCGCGAGCTCGCGAAACACGACCATCTCGTGCTCGTGTGCGGTCGATACGAAGGCGTCGACCAGCGCGTGATCGATCTCGCGATCGACGAGGAGCTCTCGATCGGCGACTACGTGCTCTCCGGCGGCGAGCTCGGCGCGCTCGTGATCATCGACGCAGTCGCGCGCTACGTGCCGGGCGTGCTCGGTGAGCCGACGTCCGCCGACGACGAATCGTTCTCCGCCGGGCTTCTCGAGTATCCGCAGTACACGCGCCCGCAAGAGATCACGATGCCCGCCGCGCTGCAGAGCGATCGGATCGCGAGCCCGGTGCCGCCGGTGCTGCAGTCGGGCAATCACGCAGCGATCAACGCGTGGCGCCGCCAGCAAGCGATGCAACGCACGGCGGCGCGCCGTCCCGATCTATGGCGCCACGTGCGCACGACCAAAGCCGACGACAAGCTGTTCGCGCCGCTTCGCGCGCGCACGCACCTCGCACTCGTCCATCACCCGATCGTCGATCGCACCGGCGCCGTGGTCACGACCGCGCTGACGAACTTCGACATCCACGATCTCGCGCGCTCGTCGCTCGCGTACGGGCTCGCGGGCTATCACATCGTCACGCCCATCGCGTCGCAGCGCGAAAAGGCCGAGCACATCGCCTCGCTCTGGATGGCCGACGAGCAAGGCGAGCATCGCGCCGCCGCGCTCCGCCTCATCCGCACCGCCGAGTCGGTCGAGACCGTGATCGCGGCCCTGACGGCCGAGCACGGAGCCGCCCCCACGGTCCTTGCCACCTCGGCCCGGGCCGAGTCGTTTCCGGCCGCCGCCCGCCGGACCAGCTCCGAGCTACTCGCAGAGGCCTCCCAAAACCCCGCCCCACTCCTGATTCTCCTCGGCACCGGCTGGGGTCTGGCGGACAAGCTGATTCCCTCGGTATCCCGCGTTCTTGCGCCGATCGAAGGAGCTTCGGAGTGGAATCATCTCTCCGTCCGATCCGCTGGCGCTGTGATTCTCGACCGTCTGTTCGGTCGCCCGGCTTGACGCCCAGGGGGGTTCTCCCGTAGAACCCTGCGTCCAATCGGCCATTTGCCGGGGTCTTCAGTATGAGCGCTCAACGAATTCTCGAGTCCATCGACAAGAGCCAGCTTCGCCAGGCGGCCTTGCCAGAGTTCCGCCCCGGCGATTCGATCAAAGTGTGGGCGAAGATTCGCGAAGGCGAGAAGACCCGCCTCCAGGCGTTCGAAGGCGTCTGCATCCGCCGCGTCTCGAAGGGCGCGCGGTCGACGTTCACCGTCCGCAAGATTTCCTACGGCGTCGGCGTCGAGAGGATCTTCCCCGACAACTCGCCGAACATCGACAAGGTCGAAGTGATCGCACGCGGTCGCGTTCACCAGTCGCGCCTCTACTACCTGCGCGACCTCTCGGGTAAGGCCGCTCGCATCAAGGAGCGCGAAGGCACGGGCGAAGAGATCGCGTCGGCCGAGGCTGCGGATGCCTCCGCGGGCCCCGAAGGTGGCGAGGCTGCCGCTGAAGGTGGCGAGGCTGCCGCTGAAGGTGGCGAGGCCGGCAAGGCCAAGAAGACGAAGAAGGCGAAGAAGGCCTGAGCAGCACGCGCTGCTAGCAGTCGAAATGCGCGCTCCGGCGCGCATGTTTGTTTTCGGCGCGTAGCGCTGCTTCAGGCTCGGTACATCACGTCGCTGCGCAGCGCGTACTTCACCCCGCTCGTCACGCTGCAGCCCTCGTGCAGGAGGAAGTGCTGGAAGAGCAGGGCGCGTCCCGTTTTCGGCACGACGCTGACGTCGAAGTCGTGGAACGTCGTCGCGCCGCCGCCGAAGCCCTCGTTCAGATACACCATGAACGTGAGCAGGCTGCGCTCCTGCTCGTTGCGCTGAAACGCGCCGTCGTAATGCGGCGCGAATCGCTGCTCGTTCTCGTAGCGATAGCAGCGAAACCGCTCGTTCGCGCCGGCGGGCGTCATGTTGCACAACCGCAGCGGCAGATGAGGCGCGACGCGCTCGAACAACGTCTGCGCGAGCGTCACGTCGTCAAAGATCACGCGCGTGTTGTTGCGAACGTCGGGGCGCATCTCGAACCCTCGTGACGTCGTGATCGGCGCGGCCGTCGGTCCGAGCGCCTCGATGCGCGTGACGACTTCGGCGCATTCGGCGGCGGACAGCACGTCGTCGACCGTGAACACGAGCGGCGATCCATGATCGAGCATGTCGCCGTCGCTGTACGGGCGCCCGTAGCCTTCGACCAGCACGCTGCGCATCATGACGATTATGGGCGGCGGTGTGGTCCGCCGGAAGTCTTTCGAGCGTCATCTCAGACGGTTGCTTGGCGGATACGCACTATCGTCGACGATCAGCTCGACCTTCAGAGTCACCCGATCGACGGCGTAGAACCGGTAGAACGTCGGCTGTCGTATCGGTGTGAAGCGAATCCGTACGATGACCCGGGTGGGTTCGTCGGCAACCGTGTCGACCCGAGGGATGTAGACGACATGATCCTTACGAAACTCTCGCCAGGCAGCGCGCTCCGCGTCGCTGCCGCCTCCCAACAGCCATTTGATCGCGGTCCACATCGAGGCAGCCTACCTCCTTCAACGATCAGCCGTGGACCTGATTGCCCGGCACAGGTCACGCGAGCGGCCGGATCGAGCTAGAGCCGCCAGGCGTCTTTGATGTGGACGAGCTCGTTGCCGGTGATCGCGACGACGTCGAAACGCGCGGCCTCGAAGCGCGGCTTGCGCGCGGCGAGATACGCCAGCGCAACGCGTGTCACCTTTCGGCGCTTGTGCCAGCTCACCGCGTCGAGCGCGCTGCCGTACTCTTCGGTGCGCCGGCTGCGCACCTCGACGAACACGAGCGTCTTGCCGTCGCGCGCGACGACATCGAGCTCGCCGACCTTGCACCGGTAGTTGCGCTCGACGATCCGCAGCCCGTTGCGCATGAGATGATCGACCGCGCGATCCTCACCCGTGGCGCCGACCTCGATCGTCGCCTTGTCATCACCAAACATCTGCATCACACCGGTCTAGTCGACGGCTCTGACGCCGAAAACAACAAAGGCAGCCTCGCGGCTGCCTCCGTGGTTGTCCGCTACGCGGACGTTAGCCCTTGCAGAGCGGGTACTGGCTGTTGCCAGTGCGGCCGGACAGGTTGCAGCATGCGTTCGCCGGATCGCCCGAGTCGCAGGCCAGCGGCGTGGCGAGCGAGCCCGAGTCCGGGATCACGATGTAGTCCTTGCAGATGCAGAACTTCTTGCAGCAGAACGGACCGACGGTCACCGCGACGCCGCAGGTGAAGCCGGTCTTGCACGGCGACTCCGGCACGCGCTCGCAGTCACTCGAGCTATCGCACTCGGCGGTGCAGAGGCCGTTATTACCCTCCGGGAACATCGAGCCCATCGGCAGCTCGCGACCCAGCGGGACACGCAAGCAGGTGCGCGACACGCAGTCGAGCGACGGCGAAGCTACGACGACTTCCGACGGCGCAGGCAGCGCCGTACCGAGGTCGCAGATGCGTCCGACTGGTTCAGCCGTGCATGCGCCAAGGCATGCCAGGCCCGCGAGCCCCAGGACCATCGCTAGTCGAATCATGCGCCCCGATAATAAAGAGCCTGGTACGGCAGTCAAGCGAACGACCATGAACAACGCCTTGTTGCAGTTGGTAGATCCGTTTTCTTGCATGGCGACTATTGGTGACGGGTGGAGGGCCGACCCGTCACTAACACCCGCATGACCCAATTGCGCAACAGAAGCGATCGATCGTGTGTCGCGAGCGGGTCGTTGGCTTGACACACATGGGTCAGCACATTGATGATTTCGCCGCCTACTCCGTGATCGGAGCCGGGCACCGGAGGACCTTGATGCGCCTGAAAATCCTATCGATGGCCGCGCTGGCCGTGACGTTGACGGTCGGAACCGCCTTCGCCCAGAAGAAGGGCGCCGGCAAAGACATGGAATTCGAGCCCGAGAGCGCCGCTTCGACGCCGCCGTCGAAGACGCTCGAACGAGCAATCAAGCTCTACGACAAGAAGGACTTCTTCTCGGCGTCGATCGAGCTCAAGAAGGTGCTCGACGGCGAGAGCGGTGACGACGCGAAGAACAAGCAGCGCGCCGAGTTCTTCATGGGCAAGACGCTCTACCAGATGGGCTTCTACGCCGGCTCGCTGGCCTACTTCGACAAGATCGTCCAGGCCGGCGACAACCACACGTATCACGCAGCAGCGCTCAAGTGGCTCGCTGCACTGAGCCGCGTGCTGCCGGAGACGTCGGGCATCCTCGAGAAGATCGGTACCTACGATCCGAGCGCGCTCAATGATCCGTCGCTCGCGAGCGTGAAGGACGAGCTGCTGTTCCTCCTCGGCCGCCACTACTACCGTCGTGGCGGCGACGGTGACTTCGAAAAGGCCATCAGCCTGTTCCAGCAAGTCGATCGTCAGAGCGGCATGTTCATCAAGGCGAAGTTCTTCGAGGGCGTCACGTACGTCCGCAAGTACGAAGGCAAGCCGGCCGTCGACGCGTTCAAGGAGATCCTCATCATCGGTGAGGAGCGCCCGAAGCAGTACAGCTCGGACGACGTCGACAACTTCCGCGAGCTCGCGCAGCTGCAGATGGCGCGCGTGTTCTACTCGACGCAGCAGTTCGACACGTCGATCAAGTACTTCGAGAAGCTGCCGCAGGATTCGGCCGACTGGGCGGAGTCGCTCTTCGAGGCGTCCTGGGCGTACTTCATGAAGACGCTCAACTCCAAGGCGCTCGGCAACATCCACACGCTCAACGCGCCGTACTTCGAGAACCAGTTCTACCCGGAAGCGGTGCTGCTCCGCGCCGTCATCTACTTCAAGTACTGCCTCTACGATCAGGCCGAGGAAGCGATCGCGGACTTCAACGAGAAGTACACGCCGCTCACCAAGAACCTGCAGGACATCGTCAAGAAGTACGACGACAACGCCGAGTTCTTTGCGTACATCCAAAAGGTGCGCAGGGGGCAGGCCGGTCTCGATCCGGTCACGCAGCGCCTCGTGATCAGCGTGCTCAACGACAAGACGTTGCT
>DASUFX010000247.1:0-7068 GCA_036274355.1 Kofleriaceae bacterium
GGCCTGCGCGCCCGTCGAGTGCTCGCCGATCACGGCACCCTCGCGCACGAGCAGGAGCTGGCCCGGCGCGAGCTGCTTCCAGGTCAGCGCCTTGTCGGCATCGCCGTCGCGCGGCTTCTGTGGCTCCGTCGAGATCACGACGCCCTTGCGCGCCTTCGCGCCGCGTCGCGTGAGATCGATCCCGAGATCGTCGTCACCGAATGCAATCTTGTCGTACGGCGGCGTGAGCTGACCGAGCCACAGCGGATCACCGCGGCGATCGGCGTGCACGAGCAAGTCTCTGCCGTCGGTCAGGCACATCGTCATGCCGCCGTGCTCGTTGAGCTCGCTGATCCAGCTCACCATCACGCCGATGTCGACTTCGCCGAGCGAGCGCCAGTTGCGTTCGACGCACTTGTTGAGCAGCTGGCAGAACAGCTGCTCCGTATCGGTCGATCCGATCGGCTCGAACGGCCCGGCGATCTCGGGCAGCTTCTTGTCGAGGCTGCCGGCGTGCGCCATCAGCCAGTCGCGGCGGCCCCACGCGCGCGCGAACGGTTGCGTGTTCGCGTCGGAGAGCGCGCCCCACGTGGCGTGGCGAATGTGGAGCACGAACAACGACGACGCGACCTGCTCCCACGCGAGTGCGAGCTGGCTGCGGATCGAACCCTGCGGCGGCGCGGGCTCCTTCAAGATCGCCGCGGATGGCTCGCCGGCCGGGTAGTAGCCCATGCCCCAGCCATCGGGCAGCGTGCGTCCAACGTCGAGGCAATGCAGCGTAAATGATGGTGCGAGCTCGCCCTCGAACGACATCGCGAGCAGGTTCGGCATCGACGCTGGACTCTACTACGGAACCGCTGCAACCTCTGGGAGGGCGGGGAAGGTCTCGGGCTGCAACCTTTTCGAGGCGGATCTCCTCTGTATGACCGTGACGAAAGCACTCGTTGTCCTGGTGCTCCTGTCTGCGTGCGACTCGCCGGGCCGGCGTGCGCAGGATGCCGCGCCGATCGACGTGGTCGGCGAGCCGCAGCCGCTACCGCCCGACGCCGCACCGCCGCCGTTCGATGCCGCGCCGCTTCCCGAGATGGCGTGCACCGACGCCCCCGATGCGGGCATGCAGTGCGCGCTGCCGAAGTCGACGTGTCTCGATCAGTACTACCTCACCTACTACACGGCTGGGACGTGCACGAATAGCAAGTGCACGTTCGAGGAGCACTGGCTCTACTGCTATGCGGGGTGCTCGTCGAACATCTCCGGCGACGGGAATGCCGGATGCGAGGGCGGATTTACCTGACCCGCACGCATCTCGTCGCCACGATCATCGTTTGTGTCGTTCTGCCGCTCGCCTCGTGGCTCGACGGCTCCGGTCAGCTCGCGTGGACCATGTTCTCGCGCACCGGCCAGTTCCGGCTCGTGATCGTTGCCGACGGGACGCAGATGAACCCGACCG
Organism: Kofleriaceae bacterium; assembly: GCA_036274355.1. Classification (GTDB taxonomy): domain Bacteria; phylum Myxococcota_A; class Polyangia; order Haliangiales; family Haliangiaceae; genus JABFXX01. Next base: position 1,430 of record DASUFX010000247.1, read on the forward strand.
AGATCGCCGCGGCGGCGATGCCGGGGCCGACTGCGATCGCGCTCGCTGGCAGTGATCAGCTGAAGCACCACGACGTCATGCGCGCGACCGCGCGACGCCATCTCGATGACATCGCCGACCTCGCGTGCCGGCTGCGGCCCGGCGCGCAGCTCACGGTGCGACTCGAGGAGCGCGTGCGGCGCAGCGAGCCGATTCGCACGAGTGAAGTAACACGGAGGTGCGCGCGATGAAGCTCGCGTCGCTTCGCGATCCGGTCGGGTTTGTGCGCGATGCGCTCGTGCTCGTTCGCGACCCGCTCGCACTCTCGCGTGGCGCATTCGCGCTCGTGTTCTTGCTGCGCACGACGCCGCTGCTCGCGCCGTGCGATCCACGGTTCTTGCGCGGCACGAACGGCTGGCTCGGCTGGCCTGACGGTGGCTGGCACATTCCGGTGCACGGCCTGGCACTGCCGGCGGCGGTCGTGATGGCGCTCGTCGTGCTGCGCACGCTCGGCGCGCTCGCGCTGATGCTCGGGATCTATCCGCGGGTGAGCGGCCTCGCTGCCGGCATCGCGGGCTACCTCGTGCTCGCGCAGGACGCGTTCGGCTACATGCATCACCTGCACATGCTCTATCTCGGCGCGATCCTGTTCGCGCTCGTCGATCGCGACGCGCCGCGGTCGAGTCTCTTGATGCTGCGGCTGTTCGTCGCGTCGATCTACGTGTGGGCAGTGATCGGCAAGCTCGCGTCGGAGTGGGGCACCGGCGTGCCGCTGACTGCGTTCGTCGGCAACGGCGCGCTCGATCGCGATCTCGTCGGTACGCTGCTGGCGACGCCCGAGCGCTGCGCGATCGTGGAGATCGTCGTGATGGTCATCGAGGCCGCGATCGCGGCGGGCTTGCTCTGGCCGCGCACGCGCAAGATCGCGCTCGTATGTGCGGTAGCGATGCACATCGGGTTCGAGATCATTGGGCGCGTCGATTCGATCGGGTGGCAGATGATGGCGCTGTTGCTCGTGTTCACTGGTGACAGCGAGCCGCCTCGTACGGATACGCGATCATCGACTGACCACACATCTCGTCGGTGATCCGCGGGCCCGGCAGCACCGGCTGGCTCGTCGCGTTCTGCCAGATGCAATGCGTGCTGATCGCATCGCCAGCGGCGAGCTGAGCGTCGACTGGGTACGCGTGTTGCGTGTCGAACACCCACGGCACGACGTCGACGAGCGCCTCACTCGCCGTGCTGCCGCGCACGATCGCGCCGTGGAACTCGCTGCCGATCTGGTGCATGTGCGGCCACGTCGACACGAGGTGCAGTGCGGCGTCGACCGTGCACGTCGCGGTCACCTCCGTGCGTTGACCGGGTTGGATCACGGGCACCGGTGCGCGCAGCGGCAACCAACCTGCGCGATGCAGCGCGGGCTCACGCGGTGCAAGCGTGATCGCGTCTTCGCTCGCAGCGCCGTCGTCGTTGCGCAGCGCGTGTGTTTGCACGATCAGGTGCGTCGTGCCGCCGGGAATCACGAGCGAGACATCGGCAGGCAATGCGAGATCGCCGCCGCCCGGCGCCCACACGTTCATCGGGACCGCGTCGTCGGGCATCTCGAGGCAATCGACAGGGCCCGCCGCGAACGGCGACGGCGAGGCGTACAGCGTGATGTGATGCACGGCGACGGGACCGGTCCCCGGTGCGAACGTGATGCCGCCGATGTCGGCATCGGCCAGCGGCGTCGCAGCGAAACCGAAGCACTGGTAGCGCTCGGTGCCGGGTGCGCCCGGATCGGGCGTGAAGCGGAGCACGACGTCGGCGTCGGGCGCGGCACGACAGCCGACGGCGACGAGCCAGAGCCACGCGCAGCGCATACCGCGATTCTAGCCGGCGGCGCACACCATGCCCACGTCGAGCGGGCTCACAGGCGGAACGAACAGCGAGCGGCGGTGTAGGGGTAGACGATCGCCGCTTGACCACACATCTCGTCCTCGATACCAAACCCCGGACTGATGGCTCGATCGCTGGTGTTCTGCCAGATGCAATGCGTTGGGATCACAGCCCCCGCAGCGAAATCGAGGTCGAGCGGATACGTCTGTTGGTTGTCGAAGCGAAACTGCGCGACGTCGACGAGGCCGTGGAACTCCGTGCCCATGCGATGCATGTGCGGCCACGCCGAAATGACGTGGAGAGACTCCGCGAGCGCGCATTGCGAGTAGGCCTCGGCGCGCGAGAACGGCTCGATGACTGGCACATTGGCGCGCAGCTCGAACCAACCGGCGCGATGCTCCGCGGGCGCGCGGGGCACGACCTCGACGACGCGCTCCACCGCGGGACCCTCGTCGACGCGGAGGCTATGCGTCTGCACGACAATCTGCTGAGTGCCTTCGGGGATCACGAGCGAGATGTTCGATGCAAGCGCGAGGTCACCGCTGCCGGTGACCCACACGTTCATCGGGACCGCGTCGCCGGGGAACTCCTGGCACTCGACCGGTTCAGCAGGAAACCGCGTTCGCGAGGCCCACACCGAGACGTGATGCAACGTGACCGCGCTCTCGGCCGCGATGTAGCGAATCGCGCCGATGTCGCTGCCACCGAGCAACGAGACGTCGAACGCGAAGCACTGGTAGAGCTCGCTGCCCGGTGGCCCAGGATCAGGCGTGAAGCGGAGCGACACCGTTGGGTCGTCGGCTTCGCAGGCCGCGACGAGCACCAGGAGCCAGCACCGACGCATGACCCCAGAATAGCGTGGCTTCAGCCAGCGCCGAGTAGCTCTTTGCCGAGCGTGTGACCGATGTCGGCTACTTCGTCGACGACATGCGTGAGGAGCTCGTGCACACCGTTGCCGGTGAGCGGCTCCTTCTCGCGCGCCGCGACCCAGGTGTCGAGCACGCGCAGCCGCTCGAGCGCGACGCCACCTGGCAACTCGTGCTGCTCGGGCGGCCGGATCGCGCACAGACGCTCGTAGGCCGAGTGCACGCAGTACGCGATCGAACGCGGGAACGCGTCCTCGCTGATCAAGAACTTCGCGACGGTCTCGCTGCTGATGCGGCCAGCGGCGCGCTTCATGTACGCCTCGGAGCCCGACAGCGCGCGGAGTAGCGACAGCCACAGTCCGGTCTCGACGATCTCGTGGCGACGCGGCAGGTTCGTGAACGCGTGGTGATGAACGTCGAGGATGCGTGCAGTCTGGCTGACGCGCTCGAGCAGCACGCCGAGCCAGATGAAATCGAGCGGCTCGTCGTGGAGCATCGTCGAGCGGAGCAGACCGAGCGTGAGCTGCGTCGAGCGGCGAACTTGCTGATAGAACGCCTCGCGCTGATTCGCGTAGACCGCATGTGCGGCCGTGCTCGTGAACCACAGATGCAGCTCGTTGATCGTCTCCCACGCTTCGAGCGAGAGGACCTCGCGGACCGAGCGCGCGTTCCAGCGACCGCCGCCGATCGAGCGCGCGATCGATACGCCGTTCGCTTCGTCCCACACCATGAAGCGTTGCACGACTTCGCCGTCGCCCCATGCCGCCGCATCGTCGTTGCCATCGGCGACACGCGCGCGGAACGCATCTTCCTCGCCCGACACCACGACGACCGGTCGCCACACTTGCGCGGCGGGCAGATCGGCATCGAGTGCGAGGCTTGCGGTCGCGGCGAGCATGCGTGCGGTCGACTCGGCGCGCTCGACGTAGCGGCCGAACCAGAAGCAGTGATCGGCGACGCGCGAGATCATGTCGACTCCTTCATGACCCACGTGTCTTTGCTGCCGCCGCCCTGCGACGAGTTCACGACGTAGCTGCCGGCGACGAGCGCGACGCGCGTGAGGCCGCCGGGCAGTACCCACGGTCCTTCACGCGACGTGACGATGTACGGGCGCAGATCGACGCGGCGCGGCTCGACCACGTTGCGATCGCCGATCCACGTCGGGCAGCTCGACAGCTCGACGCGATGCTGTGCGATGTAGCGACGGGGCTCGGCGATGATACGGGCGCGGAACTCCTCGCGTTGCTCTGCCGTCGACTGCGGGCCCATAAGCATGCCGTAGCCGCCGGCCTCGTCGACCGCCTTCACGACCATCTCGCCGAGGTGCTCGAGCACGTACTTGCGATCGTCGTCGCGCAGGCACACGTACGTCTGCACCTGATCGAGCAGCGGCTGCTCGCCGAGATAGAACTCGATCATCTGCGGCACGAACGGATAGACGGCCTTGTCGTCGGCGACGCCGTTGCCGGGTGCGTTCGCGAGCGCGACGTTGCCGGCCGCGTACGCGCGCATGAGCCCGGGCACGCCGAGCACGCTGTCCGGCCGGAACACTTCCGGATCGAGGAACGTCTCGTCGGTGCGGCGGTAGATCACGTCGACGCGGCGCGGACCGCGCGTCGTCCGGCAGAACACCTTGTCCTGATCGACGAACAGGTCGGGCGCCTGCACGAGCTCGAGTCCCATCGTGCGCGCGAGGAACGTGTGTTCGAAGTACGCCGAGTTGTACGGCCCGGGCGTGAGCACGACCGCGCACGTATCACCGTCGGGTGCGGGTGACACCGAGCGCAGCGCGTCGACGAGCCGCGTCGGGTAGTGATCGACGCGATGCACGCGCGCGGCGTCGAACACCTTCGGGAACATACGCTTCGACAGCGAACGATTCTCGAGCACGTACGACACGCCTGACGGCGTGCGCAGATTGTCTTCGAGCACGCGCCACGTGCCCTGCGGGTCGCGGATCAGATCGATGCCCGAGATATGGATGCGGACACCGCCCGGCGGCTTGAGGCCGCGCAGCATCGGCCGGTATCCCGCCGCGCCGAGGATCATCTCGGCGGGCACGACGCCGGCTTCGAGGATCTTCTGCTCGCCGTAGATATCGTCGAGGAACATGCCGAGGGCGCGCAGCCGCTGCTGCAAGCCGCGCTCGAGCCGAGCCCAGTCGCCGCCGGCGATCATCCGCGGCACCAGACAGAACGGAAAGATCTTCTCGGTGCCGCGCGAATCTCCATACACCGAGAACGTGACACCTTGCTGGAGCAGCGCGTGCTCCGCGAGCGCCTGCGCGCGTGCGAGCTCGTCCTTGCCGAGCTTGCCGAGCAGCTGTGCGACGCGCGCGAACGGTGGGCGCGCGATGCCCTGCTCGAACATTTCGTCGTACGTATTCGGCAAAGCCGGATAGCCCTCGAACAGTCCACCGGCTGTTCCTTGGCTCTGACTCTGCTGCTGCATCGCTCGAATGGTAATACGTTCGTTGCCGTGATCGTTCACCGCCCGCCATCGAAGTGGAGTGACACCGACGGTGTTTCTGTCGTGTTTCTAGGCGATTCCGTCGCGGCGCAGATCGATCGTGAACGGGCGCGCTTCGCGCCAGAAGCTCGCCGCGGTGACGTCGCCCTCACGAGTCGAGATCAGGATGCGTTCTTGTCGGCGCGTGAGTGCGTCGGTGTCGTCGTGCGGCAAGCCGTCGTATGGGCCGCCTCCCGGGCGCCATGCCCACAGCTCGATGTGCTGCGCGCGACCGGCCCACGTCCAATCGATGACGAGCGGATCGGTGACCGGCAGGCCGGGATGCAGGCCGGGCGATGGTTGATAGATGCGGCGTCGCACGCCGATCGCGCGGGCACCGTCGCCGATCGCGCGCAGATGCGCCCACTTGCCGGCGATCGCTACGCGATCCGGACCGGGACCCTCGAT
>DASUFX010000248.1:0-17380 GCA_036274355.1 Kofleriaceae bacterium
CAGATCTCCCAGGCGCGCCGGAATGCAGCCAGCGGAATCCGCCCTTCAGGATCTGCCAGCGTCTCGGCATCGAGGCCAAGCTCCGCGAGCACGACGTCGACGTCAACGCCGCGCGACTGTGCGAATGCAAGCATGGCCTTCGCGCCCGCGGTTCCGACGGTGCTTCCGGCGTCTGCTCGCAGCCTTGTCTCGGCCATTGTCGATGTGTCAGAGCATTCGACGTGCCCGGGCTCGTGCGCTGGCAAACGCATTCGCACGCAAGCGTTGCAGCACGGGAATAGCTGAAACGCTGCCGCCGGTACGGTAGCCGTGCTCTTCCCACGATGCGTGCATCACGTTCGTCCGCGCGCTTTGCGCGACCGAGTCCGCCGCACCGAAAACCTCGCCCCGGGAGCAAACCCGATCGCTTCTCGATCGCTCCCACTATCACTGCGAGGATTGTCATGAAGAGCCAAATCATCGTGCGGGGCAGGCTCCGGCAGCGCTTCGCGCGCTTTCTGTTCAGCGGCGCCGCAGTCGTGTCTGCGACCCCCGCATCAGCAGCGAACACCTGCGAGGACTACATGCCCACCGACACCAGAGTCTCCGGCGGCGGGGTAGGCGGGCGCAGCGTAGCCGCAATTCGGCTCGCTCATATGAATCCATTCGACGCGACCCACTTCGCCATTCTCGCGGCACTCGATCCAAGCGCACGCATTCGCCGCGAGCTTGCCGAGGCACTCACGATGCGGTTTCGGCTCGTCGGAGACGGCTTTGTCCTCGATCATCTCGTCGCCGATAGCGATCCGGGTGTGCGAGCAGCGGCACTGCGAGCATGCCGCGTGCGAGGTTATCGCCGCTAAGCGGTACGCAGGCCGCGGAGTTGTCGCACGTGCCGATACGTCACATAGCCGAGCACACCGAGCGCGACGACGAGGAGCACGTAGTGATGGACGTGCGCGACGCCTGCCCGCATCCGCGCAATGTGCCGTGAACCGAAGAACCCGACGCTGAGCACGAACGGAATGCTGATGCAGGCGGCCGCTGCATCGCACAGCAGAAATCGCCAGGGCTGCATTCGCGCGATCCCTGCCATCGCGAACACGGCACCGCGCAAACCAGCAACGTGACGCGCGAGGAACACCAGCCGCCCGCCGTACCGGCGATACGCGCTCTCGATCTTCTCGCGTCGCTCCGGCGGCAATGCGCGCTTGATCATGCGGTGCTCGTACGCCTTCGGACCGAGACGACGCGCGAGGAAGAACAGCGCCGCGTCGCCACCGAGCACGCCGACGACCACGACCGGCAATGCGATATACCAATGGACGAGACCGCGCTCGATCAGCGCACCGGTCGCGAGCAACGCTGCGTCTTCGGGTAATGGCAGACCGAGGCCACCGAGCGCGAGCCAGAGAAACACGGCGAGGATCGAGCTCTGGAGCAACGCCGACATGCTTGTCATCGGTGCAACTACGATGCCCCCTGCTCTACCGCCACCACCGTAAGGAACATGCGTTGCAGCACTTCACGGCATGCGCAACGCGATCCTCCCTCTAGTCTTCTTAGCCGCGCTGCCGACGGGCGCGCTCGCGAACAAAGCTCCGGCATCGCTGACCGTGAAATCGTCCGCCTTTGCGAACAACGCGGCGATTCCAGCCGAGTACACCTGTGATGGTTCGGAAACCTCACCGCCGCTGTCGTGGTCGAACGTGCCGGCCGGGACGAAGAGCGTCGCGATTCTCGTCGATGATCCCGATGCACCGATGGGCACGTTCACGCACTGGCTCGTCACTGGAATCCCGCCGTCGACGACGAGCGTCGACAAGGGCGCCGCGATCCCGGCGGGCGCGATGGCCCAGAAGAACGACAAGGGCAAGGACGGCTACGCTGGCCCCTGCCCGCCGTCCGGACGTCACCGCTATCGATTTCACGTCTACGCGCTCGACATCGCGAAGCCGAAGTCGATGACGCGGTCCGCGTTCCTTGCGGAGATCAACGGCCACACCCTCGCAGCGGGCGAGCTGGTCGGCACGTATCAGCGACAGCGTTAGCCGAGCAGCATGTACGCGAGCACGCCGACGACCGCAAACAACAACAGGATGATCGCGATGATGTAAGGGCGCTCGTTGAGCGGCATCGCACGCGGCGGACCAACGATGATCTCGCCTTCGCTCGGCCGTTTCGACACAGCATCCGGCAGCTGGAATGCCGACAGCGACGGCCGGCTATCGCGCGAGGGAACGCGCGGCTTGCTGATTCGCTTGTAGTGCTCCTTCGTGACGACCGTCGAGTTCGAGCCACGCGCGAGCTGTTCGGGCTCCACGGCGGGCTGCGACTCGGTCTTCACTTCCTGCTTCGGCTTCGGCAGCGAAGGGATGAACGCGAAGTAACTATCGGGGTCCTCGGTGAATGCCATCGCCGCGCCACAACCATCGCACGTGCACACCGGCGCCTCGTACGGAGGCTCGAGCTCGGAGATATGCACGAGCAGCAGCTTGTCCACGCCGCACGCGTCGCAGTGATATGGAACCTGGAAGCTCTTCACGACGCAGTTGCCCGCAAAGTTCTTGATGCGGTTCAGCTGCGCGACGACAGCCGGCGAGCACGCGATCAGAACGGGATTGATCCCTCGCGCCTCGAGCGACGACAGCCAGTTGATCCAGTCACGCGATCCGATCGAGTTGATGCTGTCGATGCCCGACAGATTGATCAGCGTTGACCCAGCAGGAACCTTCTCGATCAGCTCGCCGAGCTCATTCCGCTCGTCGAGAGCACCAGCAAACTTGATCAAGCGCGCGCCACTGCGTCGCGATTCGATCGTAGCCACCAGCTTCTCGGCCATCATTTCCCCTCCACTGAAACGACAGTAATGACGAGTACACCATAAACAGATGGACGCGTGGCGTCGTTTTGTCGCCGAATACCCGATCATTCACCGATCTGCTGTGCGTGTCTGTGCGAGCAGCTACTGATTTGCGTCGGTGCACATCGCACACCTCTGGCGCCGGGGTTGCTTCCGTTCACCTACATGAAGCCGGTGCTCGTCTTCGACGGAGAATGCGGATTCTGCCGCGATTGGGTGGAGCGCTGGCGTGCACGCACTGGAGATCGGGTCGACTACGTACCTCTCCAACAGCCCGGTGTTCTTCAGCGACTCGGCATTCCGCGCTCGGACGCGCTCCGATCGGTCCAGCTCGTCACACCGGATGGCAATCGTTTCGGCGCCGCCGACGCCGTGTTTCGCACGGTCGAGTACGCACCCGAGCTCCGACACGTCGCGCGTTTCGGTCGGTTGCCCCTGCTGCGCACGATCGCGAACTTCGTGTATCGGCAGATCGCGATTCGTCGCGGGCTCGCCGCCAGCGTCGATCGTTTGCTGGTCGGCAAGACCACGCGACCGCCGGACTCGCGGCTCGTGCGCAATGCATTCATGCGCGCGCTCGGCGGTGTCTATCTGATCGCGTTCGCGTCGCTCGGCAGACAGGTCAAAGGCCTGTACGGCAGGCGCGGCATCGAGCCGATCGACGACTTTCTCCAGTTCCTCCGCAAGCGCGTGTCGAAACGCGAACGCCTCACGCAGTACCCGACCGTGTTCTGGCTCGACTCGTCGGACGCCGCGCTTGTCCGCGCCTGTCGTGCCGGTGAAGTGGGTGGCGCGCTGATGATGCTCGGCATCGCTCCACGCACGACGGCCGCGGTGCTGTGGTTGCTCTATCTCTCGTTCGTGTCGGTCGGCCGTGACTTCCTGGCGTTCCAGTGGGACGTGCTGCTGCTCGAGAATGGTCTGCACGCGCTCGTGCTCGCGCCATCGCGCAACAACGAGCGGCCACCGTGGGCCGCTGTGGCGCTGATGCGACTGCTCGCATTCCGGCTGCAGTTCGAGTCGGGTCACTGCAAGCTCGCGTCGGGCGACAAGATGTGGCGCAGCGGCGATGCCTGCTGCGTGCACTTCGAGACCCAACCGCTGCCGACGCGCGGCGGTTGGTATGCGCATCAAGCGCCGCGCCAGATGAAGCGCGCGACTACCTACGCGGTACTCGCCCTCGAGCTGGGCGCGCCGTGGCTCGCGCTGTTGCCGCGCCGTCTCCGTCACACATCGTTCGCGTTACTCGTCGGACTGCAGATCCTGATCGCGGCCACCGGCAACTACGGCTTCTTCAACCTGCTCACCATCGTCGACAACCTGTGGTTCCTCGACGACGCAGTGCTCGCGCGCACGGCGGAGCGCGGTCGCCAAACACCACGCTGGCGCCGACTCGCGATCACGCTCGCCGCGTTGCCGATCGCCGCGATCTCGATCTCACGGCTCGTCTCGCGTGTGTTCCGGCGCGGGCGCATCCCGAAGCCCGTCAGAACGCTGGAAGACAGGTTGTCGCCGCTTCGTTCCGTGAGCTCGTATGGTCTGTTCGCGGTGATGACGACCGAGCGCCCCGAGATCGTGATCGAAGGCTCTGACGATGCGGTGACGTGGCGCGAGTATGGCTTCCGCTACAAGCCTGGCGATCTGAAGCGGCCACCGCGCTGGGCAGCGCCGCATCAACCGCGCCTCGACTGGCAGATGTGGTTCGCAGCGCTCGGACCCGCGCCGAGCTGGTTCTATCAGCTGCTCGAACGTCTGCTCGAAGGCGCGCCCGACGTGCTCGCGCTGTTCGAGCACAATCCGTTCCCCGACCATGCGCCCAAGTACGTGCGCGCGCTGCTCTACGACTATCACTTCACGGATCGCGCGACGCAGCGTCGCGAGGGCACGTGGTGGCGCCGCGACCTGCTCGGCGCGTACGTGCCGATCGTCGAGCTCGCGGATCGCCGGCGCTGACGCTCAGTGCTCGAGCTTGTCGAGCCGCTGTTCGAGCTCGTCAATGCGCTTACGCGCGTCGTCGAGCTGCTGCTGCATCTCGGGGGAACCGAAGCCGGGCATATCGCGGAGCATGCCGCGCATGTGCGGCCCGAATGCATCGAGATCGGGTGCCGAGAAGGCGCCTCGTGGGGCGGGATCCTGATCGAGTGTCGCGTTCAGATCCATGTGCTTGCCGTCGCGCACGAGTGCGATCGTGATGTGCTCGCCCTTCTTGCGCTCTGACATCGCATCCAGGATGTCAGCCGCGGACTGAACGGCGTCGCCGTCGACCTCGGCGATGACATCGCCGACCTGCACTCCGGCCTTGCTCGCCGGGGTATCCGCGACGACGCGATCGACGAGGACGCCATTGTCGCGCGAGGCGCCGAGCTTCACGCGCAGCTCCGGGCTGATCTGCAACACCGAGAGTCCGAGCCTCCCCTTTTGCGCGATGACCGTGACCTGCCAGGAATCCTGATCGCCGGCAGCCGGTGCGTTTGGAGTCTTGTGATCGTGAGGCCGAGCCAGCGCGATGCCCGCGCCGCCGAGGGCAACGAGAACCGCGCTGGAAACGAGAAAATGTCGTGCACTGATTCGCTTCATGGTCATTGTCTCTGCGTTTGCGGCAATGACCACCGGCTGTGTCGATCGTATTCCCGGCTAGCCCTTCACGACGCCGAGCGGCACGAGACGAGCGACCTTGCGCGCGAGGCCGGCACCGACGACCACGTCGACGACGCGATCGATGTCTTTGTACGCCTCGGGTGCCTCCTCGGCGAGCTCCTGATTCGATGGACACCGGATCGTGATGCCGCGCGACTCCAGCGTTCTCCGTAGCTCGTTGCCCATGACCTGGCGCTTGGCCGCGCCGCGCGATAGCACGCGACCCGCACCGTGACACACGCTCGCGAACGAGCGCGCTGCCGCCTCGTCGGTGCCGACGAGCACGTACGACGCGGTACCCATGCTGCCGGGGATGAACACCGGCTGGCCGACGCCGCGATAGCGCACGGGAATCTCCGTGCTCGATGGGCCGAACGCGCGCGTCGCTCCTTTGCGATGAACGCACAGCTCGCGCTTGCCGTGCCGTTCGATCTTCGCAGTGTTGTGGCCGACGTCGTAGACGAGTCGCAGCGTGTGCTCCACGCCAAGGTGACGTCGGAACACGGCGCGCACTCGATGCGCGATCAGCTGGCGGTTCGCGAACGCGAAGTTCGCAGCCGCGCGCATCGCGGCGAGATAACGGCGTCCTTCGGGAGACGATAGCGGCGCGCATGCGAGCTGACGATCTGGCAACGCGATGCCGAAGCGCGCCTGTGCTTCGTCCATCAGCGCGAGGAAGTCGGTGCACACCTGGTGGCCGAGCCCGCGCGAGCCGGTGTGGATCAGCACCGTGATCGTTCCGGCGTAAAGCCCCAGACGCGCCGCGCTCGCTTCGTCGAACACGGTATCGACAAGCCCGACCTCGACAAAGTGATTACCGCCGCCGAGCGTGCCGAGCTGATCGCTACCGCGCGCATACGCGCGTTCGCTGACCGCCGTCGGATCCGCACCAGCGAGCGTCCCGCCCGATTCGATCACGTCGAGATCCTCTGGCAGGCCCGCATCGAGCTCGTCGAGCAGCGCGCGGCAGCCACCTTCCAGGACGCGGGCGAGCACGTCGCGCTCTAGCGTGAGCCGGCCGCCGTGGCCATAGCCGCTCGGAATCGTGCGGCTGATGTCGTGCACGACACGCTCGCGATACGGCGCGAAGCTCGCGCGATCGATGTCGGTCGCGAGCAACCGCACGCCGCAGTTGATATCGAACCCGATGCCGCCCGGTGAGATCACGCCGTCGGGCAACGCGGTCGCGGCAACACCGCCGACGGGAAAGCCGTAGCCTTCGTGCATGTCTGGCATGCCGAACGCGCAGCCGTAGAGCCCCGGCAACGACGTCACGTTCGCGAGCTGCTGCAGGCTGTGATCGTGCGCGATCGCGGTAATCAGCTCGCTATCGGCAAACACGTGCGCACACGTGCCGACGCGGCCGTCGACGAGCTCGTACTCGAATGTTGCAATTGGTTCGGCGTGGATCGACATCGCTATACATCCAGGACAACGGTCGCCGACGCGCCGGAGGGTTCCACCGCGATCTGCAGGCCGTGAAACGTGGCCGCCTTCACCGCAGTGCGCGTCTCGCGAAACGGGACACCGCGAATTGTCGCGTCGAGCCGCTGCTCGGTGAGGTCGGTGATCGCGACCTCGCGATACAGGAGATGATCGATCTCCGTCCGTGCGACTAGCTCGTTCAGCCACGCGACGAGCAGAGCATCACGATCGCGCGCGATGACCGTGACGCGTTGCCACTCACTCGGCGCATCCGCCGTCGGTGACCCGAGGAGCTCGCAGAGCGCACGCGCTGCCTCCGCGAACAGTTCGGACAGCTGGTTCGCTTCCAGCCGAACCTTCACCTCACCGGTGTGTTGCTCGAACGCGTGCGATGCCACGACTGGACCGGCTGCAGTCGGCGTGCCTGGCATGCGGACTGCTGAACCTGGAGCTGTGATCGTCGTGCGATTTCTCGGCACGGGCCCAGCGGGCGGCAGGCCCGGTCGCGGTCGTTCGCACCGGAGGGAGAGCTCGCTCGCCGTGATCTCCGATGCCGGAACGATCCTGATCGACGTCACCCGCGACGCGGCGATGCAATTACGCGCGCTCGATGCCGTGGACCTCGCGCTGCTCACGCATGCGCATCGTGATGCGTCGGGCGGACTTCCGGTCCTCGACCGCTGGCTGCGCGCGCCACTGCCGATCTACGCGTCGCACGATACGGTGCGCGCGCTGCGATCGCGTCATCCACGGCTCTCCCGCGTCGCGCTACACGCGGCGTCCTCGCAGCGGACGTTCGCGTGGCGCGACTGGCGCATCACGTCGCTCGCGGTCCCGCATGCCCGTGACTGCACGACGGTCGCGTGGCGACTCGAGTCTCCAGAATTCTCGATCGTCTACGCCTCCGATGTCGCGCGACTCACGCGTGGACTGCGCGAGCTCGCGGTTCGCTGTGACTTGCTCGTGCTCGACGGCGCGATGTGGCAGCGCACGATCTTCACGCACCTCGAAATCCAAGCGACCGCGCCGATCGTCGCGACGTGGCCGGTGCGCCGCGTGTTGTTCACCCAGCTCGGGCGGTCGACGCCGGACCACGGCGTGCTCGACGCGTGGCTGCATGCCTTCGATCCACGGTTCGGCGCCGCATACGATGGACTCGTGTGCACGTTTGGCCCGCGCCCCGCGCGCAGGATGCGGGAACGCGCGTTGCACCGGGTTGTGGCATGACCGCAGGCGAGCTTTGTATCCGACGAATCGTGACGGCGGACCGCGACGAGTCGGTCGTCGATGCAGCGCGCCGCATGCTCGAAGAAAACGTCGGCGACCTGGTTGTCGTCGAGCAATTCGCGGACAGTGCGATTCCGATCGGCATTGTCACCGACCGCGACCTCACGCTCGGCGTGCTCTCTCGCGGCACGCCCGCCGCGTTCGAGCTGCGCATTCGTGACGTCATGCAGACCGATTTGATCACCGTCTACGACGACGAAGATGCCTCGGTCGCGCTCGGCAAGCTCGAGCGCTACAAAGTCCGCCGGGTCCCGGTCGTCAATCACTCAGGTGTGCTGCAAGGCATTCTCACGCTCGACGATCTGATCAGCTGGATTCGCGAACAGCTCGATCACGCGGCCGGGGTCGGCGCACGACAAAGCGCGACCGTCGGCCCGCGCTAGCCTACGCCGCTCGCCGACGCCTCAGCGTTTCGAGCAGCATCCGCACGGCGTCCGATGCGGTGTAGATGCCTTCGACGCCTTCGCTGCTCGTCACCACGACCGCATCGAGACCGCCCGCCATCATCATGTCGAGCACCTCGGCGATCGGCGCAGCCATTGGCACCGAATGCGCGGACACCATTACATCCGCCACGGTGCCGAGCCGATGGGCGGCATGTGCCAGATCGCGTTCGGTCACCATTCCAACGACGTCGTCGCCATCGAGCACGGGCAAATGATGGATGCCGCGTTCTGCGACCATCCGTCGTGCGATGGCGAGCGAGTCGTCGAGCTGAACGGTCCATGGCTGAGGCGTCATGACGTCCGCGATGCGCTTCATGCACGATGACCGTGCAGCGCGCGTGCCGCGACGCTACGAGACGAACGCAGGCACCGTGCGCCTGGACACGTGCCGCACGAGACTGCCCGTCTCGCGACGCGACGCCGAACGCGCGATATCTGCCTGCGCGAGAATACCGACGCACGCACCCGCATCATCGACGACGATGACCCGGCGAATCTGCGCGACCTCGAGCAACTGCACGCATTCGTGAAGGCGAGCGCCCTCGACGATCGTGATCGCGGGTGACGTCATGCAATCTCGCGCGAGCATCGTCATCGGATCATGTCCCGCCGCGATCGTGCGGGTGACGATGTCGCGATCCGTGATCACACCAACCGGGAAGCGCGTCAGCAGATCCTCGACGACAGGAAGCGAGCCAATATCGTGCTCTCTCATCATTGCTGACACTGCGTGGATAGGCGTGTCACCCGTGCAGCACACCGGATCTCGCGTCATTGCATCTCTTACGCGCATCGCTCACTCCTTCCGAGCTTCCGTTTCAGGCGGAATCCACGGTCGGCCACCGGCCCCCCAGTAACGCTCGTCGTCGCCGAGCTCGAGCACGTGCTCCTCGTCGACGCCCTTCGGATAGCTAGTGTTGCGGCCTTCTAGCTCGAGCTCGAGGGCCACATCCCCTTCGACACGCCCTGCGGTGTAGCCACTCTGGCCAAGGCCGTAGTACTCGGTCGAACGCTGTAATGTCCGGGTCTCCATGCAGTACCGTGGCTGCATCACCCGTACCGCCAGCCAAGCCGGCCAGGGATTCTCACGGCTTGAACGATTCTCGAACAATGATCCTGATGCGTGTCGATCAGTAGTCGCCTCGATCGTCGCCCATCCAGAAGCCAACAAGGAGACGCCGATGAAGTTCCTCGTTCTAGTCAAAGCCTCCGCAGAGTCCGAAGCCGGCACTCCGCCGACTCCCGAGCTGCTCAGTGAAATGATGAAGTTCAACGAAGAGCTGATGAAGGCGGGCGTGCTGCTCGACCTCGGCGGCCTCCAGCCATCGTCGCAGGCGGTCCGCATCAAGATCGATGGTAAGTCACGCAAGGTCGTCGACGGTCCGTTCAGCGAGACGAAGGAGCTCGTTGCCGGCTACTGGCTGATCCAGGTCAAGTCGCGCGAGGAAGCGATCGAGTGGATCAAGCGGTGCCCGAATCCGACGAACGCGCAAGGTGAGATCGAGATCCGCCCGCTGTTCGAAATGACGGACTTCCCGCACGCGACCACCGATACGGTCGAGCGCGCGGCGAAAATCGATCAGCAGATCAAGCGCTAGCGCGTGTCGCTTGTGCTCTGATCCCGTGCGTGACGACCGACACCGAGATCCGACGTGCGATCGATGCCGTGTGGCGCATCGAATCCGCCCGCTTGATCGCAGGTCTCGCCCGCATCACGCGCGACGTCGGCGCCGCCGAAGAGCTCGCTCAGGACGCCCTCGTCACCGCACTCGAGAAGTGGCCGGCATCGGGCATTCCGGACAACCCGGGTGCCTGGCTCATGCAAACCGCGAAGAACCGCGCGATCGATCGCGCGCGTCGGACCAAGCTCGTGGACAAGAAGCACGAACAGATCTCAGCCGAGACTGCCGCGCGCCCCGACCGCACGGCGGAAGCGCTCGCGGCCAAGCTCGATGACGACATCGGCGACGATCTGCTTCGCCTCGTGTTCACCTGCTGCCATCCGGTCCTGTCGCGCGAAGCGCGCGTCGCACTCACGCTGCGCATGCTCGGCGGGCTTACAACCGAATAGATCGCGCGCGCGTTCGTCGTGCCCGAACCAACGATCGCCCAGCGCATCGTGCGCGCGAAGAAGACGCTCGCCGACGAGCAGGTGCCTTACGAAGTGCCGCGCGGCGACGACCTCGCGCCTCGCCTGTCTTCCGTCCTCGACGTCATCTACCTTGTCTTCAACGAGGGCTACTCCGCCACCGCCGGCGACAACTGGATGCGCCCCGCCCTCTGCCAAGACGCGCTTCGCCTCGGCCGCATCCTCGCGCAGCTCGCGCCGAACGAGCCCGAAGTGCATGGCCTCGTCGCGCTCATGGAGATCCAGGCCTCGCGCATCGGCGCACGCACCGCTGCCGATGGCACGCCGATTCTTCTGCTCGATCAAAACCGCGCGCGCTGGGACCGCCTGCTGATCCGCCGCGGCCTCGCAGCACTCGAACAAGCCGAGGCGCTGCCGGGCGGCGGCGAGTACGTGCTGCAAGCAGCGATCGCCGCGTGTCACGCGCGCGCGGCAACCGCCGACGCCACCGATTGGGTCCGCATCGCGGCACTGTACGCGGCGCTCGTCCAGCTCACGCAATCCCCGATCGTCGAGCTCAACCGTGCCGTCGCAGTGGCGATGGCGTTCGGCCCAGCGGCCGGTCTGGCGATCGTCGATTCGCTCGCCGACGAGCCGGCGCTCGCGAACTACCACCTGCTGCCGAGCGTGCGCGGTGATCTATTGTTCAAGCTCGGCCGCTTCGCGGAAGCACGCAAGGAGCTCGAGCGTGCGGCAACGATGACGAAGAACGAGCGCGAACGAACGCTGCTGCTGCAAAAGGCAGCGTCGTGCGAGGCCAAGAACTAAACGCGACCGAGGTCCGCTATGACTTGGTCGTCGACGACGAGATCGTGATCTTCTTCGGCTGCGCTTCGACCTTCTTTGGGATCACGAGCGTCAGCACACCATCCTTGAGATCGCTCTTCACGTGATCCATGTCCGCCCCTTCGGGAAGCGTGAACGCTCGCGTGAAGGTGCCGTACTGACGTTCGTACGTATAGATGGTGCTCTGCTTCGACTCGAGCTCGCTCTCCCGCTTGCCGCTGATGTGCAACCGATTGCCCGTCATCGTGACTTCGAGGTCCTCCTTTCGTACGCCTGGAACATCCGCCTTGAAGATGTAGCCGTCTTTGTTCTCGGTGACTTCGAAGGTCGGATTGAATCTCTCGAGGCCCGAGAACTCCGCGAACGGCGTCATCTCGCGGAACGGATCCCACCGCAACCAGTCGCGCATCGCGCGCATCGGATCCCACTGCACGATCTCGTTGCCGTTCTTCTTCACGATGTCCGCCATGGCTTCCTCCTTGTAGGACGCACCTGGCACGCAGCAAGAGGCACGCCACGCGCGCGCTGCACTTCCGACGCAGAACGCGAATTGCGTGCGTTCACGCCATCGTGAGGCGAACGTGCTGCCGGAAATCGTGGCCACTGCGCCGGTACGAGCAATGCATTGCATCACGGTATGCGCGTGCATCCCGGACGCCACGTCATTGCCTCTGGGGCGACATGAGCTCGTCGCAACCATGGGTTCTGCGCGCGATGCCGCGTGCAGCGATCCTGGCAACGGCGGTCGCCGAGGTTATCACCGGTGACTTGCTCTACGGCGGGTTCTGCTTCGTCGCGTTGCTGCTGACGCTCGTGCCTGCGATCCATGCGCGCCGCATCGCCGCCGGCGTACCGCTCGAGCTCGAGCTCGCGCTGCTGTGGCTCATGATCGCAGACATGACGCTTGGCAATTCGCTCGGGCTCTACCAGCTGCACTGGTACGACAAGGCGTTGCACCTGAGTAGCTCGGTGCTCGTCGCGCTGATGGGGTTCCTCGCGATCTACGTGCTCCACATGACGCATCAGACGCGGTTTCATGCGTGGGTCGACAGCCTCGCGATCCTGCTCGTCACGCTCGGCATCGGTGCGCTCTGGGAGATCGCAGAGTATGGCGTCGATCAGCTGTTCGCGCGCCGCACGCAGGGTGCGCCGAATCTGTCCGCCCTCGACGATACGATGTTCGATCTGATGCTCGACGGGCTCGGCGGCGTGATCGGCGCGATCGTCGGACCGCGCTACATCAGCCGCTCGCGACGCGGCCGTGCGTTGGTGACCGCATTCGCCGGAGCAGTCGCGGCTCGGGATCGAGCCCTGCCTTCATGATCTCCCTTGCTGCGTGATTTGCGCTGCCATCGCTGGCGCAGTCCTTGCTCGGACAACGACGGAACGTGGAGCGTTGATATGCGCGCGATGGTCCTGGAAGGACTTCACATGCCGCTCGTCTTGCGAGAGCGCGCTATTCCAGTGCCGCGCGAGAACGAGGTGCGCATCGCCATCGACGCGTGCGCCGTGTGCCGTACCGATCTGCACGTCATTGACGGAGAGCTGCCACATCCGACGCTCCCCATCGTGCCCGGCCATCAGATTGCCGGCGTCATCGACGCCGTCGGCTCCGGCGTGACAGCCTTTGCAATCGGCGACCGCGTCGGCGTGCCGTGGCTCGGTTCGACGTGCGGCGTGTGCTCGTACTGCGCGACCGGACGCGAGAACTTGTGCCGCAGTGCGCTCTTCACCGGCTACCAGCGGGATGGCGGTTTTGCGGACGCGTGCGTCGCAGATGCGCGGTTTGTCCTGCACTTGCCAGCCGGCTACTCCGCGCTCGAAGCGGCGCCGCTGTTGTGTGGCGCGTTGATCGGCTATCGCGCGTTGCGGCTCGCCGGCGATGCACCGCGGCTGGGTCTCTACGGCTTCGGCTCCGCCGGCCACATGATCGCGCAGGTCGCACGTCACCTCGGCCGCGAGGTCTACGCGTTCACGCGTCCAGGCGACGCTCGGGCGCAGGCGTTCGCGCGCAGCGTCGGCGCGGTGTGGGCGGGCGATTCGACGGCGCACCCGCCCGTCGCGCTCGATGCTGCGATCATCTTCGCGCCAGCGGGCGAGCTGGTTCCGCTCGCGCTTGCAGCCGTTGCACCTGGCGGCACCGTCGTGTGCGGCGGCATTCACATGAGCGACATCCCGTCATTTCCGTATCGGTTGCTCTGGGAAGAGCGGACGCTGCGCTCGGTCGCAAACCTCACGCGGCGCGACGGCGAAGAATTGCTCGCGCTGGCACCTGCCGTCGGGCTGCGTCCGCATGTCGTCCCTTACAAGCTCGAGGACGCCAACCGAGCCCTCGACGACCTACGCGCGGGTCGCTTCGACGGTACCGCCGTGTTGACGATGCACTGAAGGGACGCGGCCTTGCTCTTGCCGGTAGCTGCTGGATCACCGGCGCTGCAGCCCATTGTCGAGGAGGTTCGTGGCAAGCTCGTCCGCGTGCTGGAGCGACTATCATGAGCGCAATGCGGCTGGTCCTCGTCGCTGTCCTGCTATTCGGCGGTTGCTCGAAATCCGAGCCGCAGCAATCGCCGCCGGCACCTGCTGCGAAGACAAAGGATCCGGCAACTGCGCGCAACCTGATCGCGTCCGGTGCGGTGGTCATCGACGTGCGGACCCCGGATGAGTACGCCGCAGATCACCTGCCGAACGCGACGAACATTCCGGTCGAGGACGTCTCGGCACGTCTTTCCGAGATAGAGGCGCTCGTCAGCGGCAACAAAGCGAAGCCGATCGTCGTCTACTGCGCAGCCGGCGGACGCGCTGCGAAAGCGAAGGCCACGCTCGACGGTGCAGGCTTCTCGCACGTGGTCAACGGCGGCGGCCTCGACGACCTGCAGTAGCGCCGTGCAGCGAAACTCCGCATCTCCTGCGTGATCCGGCAGCCGTCGGTGCAGTCGATGCGTGGACGCAGAGTGAATCCTTTGGCTTCGGCGTGGCTCTCACCGTGCAGGAGCGTCAGCCATGATCTCGCCATTCCCACACCGCTACACGGTTCGGCTCGCAAACGGACAGATCGTCGCACCACCTCGCGCGCCGATCACGACCGGGCCACCACCACAATTCGGCGGCACCGACAAGGTGTGGAGCCCCGAGGAGCTCCTCGTCGGTGCGGCGCTCGGCTGCCTGTGGACGACGTTCGCGGCTTACGCGCGCCGCGACGCACTCGAGTACTCCGCGTGGTCAGGCACCGGGAACGCTGTTCTCGAAAAGGGCGCGCCGGTCCCACGGTTCTCGTCGATCACGCTGCAGGTCGAGCTGGACGTCGCCGCCGGCGATGAAGAGCGCGCACGGCGACTTCTGCAGACCGCGGAGCAGCGCTGCATCATCGCGAATGCGCTTGCTGTTCCGGTGACTCTCGAGCCCGTGATTCGCACGGTGCCCCCGGTGCACGCCGCGAGCGCAAGCTGACTGCAGTCTCGGTGCGCCGTGAAGACGTCGGAATCACGCGGCGCGATAGCGTCGTCGCCACCACACGAGCATCGCGACCACAAACAGCTCGCCGCCCGGCGCCCTACTCGACTTGCAACCGCAACCATCGGGCTCGCAGCTCTCGACGCAGCGGCAGGCGGTCTCGTTTAGCCCCGCCAGGCACGGCGAGCCACCGCATTGTTGATCGTTCGTGCATGCCGAGCCGACGCCGCCCGCTTCGCCGGCGAGAACCGAGCACGTGCCCTCGAAGCATTCGGCGCCGCGCGGACAGTCATCGGTTCGCTCGCATGCGGTGCACGCCATGTCGAGCGCTGGTCGCGATGCCGGCGTGCTCGCCGCGATGCGCGCCAGCGCGGGCATGATGAACGAATCGAAATGCACGTCGACGCGCGTGCTCGTGTTCGACATCGTGCACGCGGGATCGCCGTACGCGACGACGCTCGCGAGCTCACCGCCGAGCAGCACCGGACCGCCGCTATCACCGCCGCACGGCAACGCCGGATCGGGCGCGAGCACGACCGTCGAGGCGGTGACCTCGCTCACCCGCGCCGTGCCCTCGCGCTTGGTGCCGGTCATACCGTCGTCGCCGACGCCAAACCCGACGACGCGCGCCTGCGCACCGACCGCCGACGCGTCGATCGGCACGCGCCGCAACGCGACCGCTGGCTGCGGCAACGGCTCCGCCAGCTCGATCACCGCGAGGTCCGCCGCGAGGCCGTCGTAGTCGGGATGACTCTCGATCGTTTCGATCTCGACGCGCTGCCCAGCGTCGACACGCGGCCCGGCCACTACAACGAGCGAGGCCGGCGACTCGCTCGCGACGCAGTGGGCAGCCGTCAGCACGGCTCGCGGCGCGATCAACGTACCGGTGCAGGACGCCTCCGCGGCGTCGCCGCACGGCCTGCTGCGATGACGAATCGCCACCACGGCGTCATCGCCAACATCGACCGTTCCCCCGACGATCGCGGCGGTGTGCTCACCGGTCACCGGCGAGTTGCACGCGGCGAGCACGAGCGCCGCGCACACGCGGATCATAGCGGGGACGTTTTGGCCTTCGCTTCGAATTCGCCCCGCGGTGTATCGGATGGGGTGCCGTCTTCGTTCCAATACATCCACGTACCGACGCGCTTGCCCGCTTCGTACACGCCCTGCGCGGTAAGCTTGCCGTTGCTGTACCACTCCTGGTAAGGCCCCTGGTCGCGTCCACCAACGCTAACACCAGTCGCCCACTTTTCGCCGGTCGGACGGAACGCGGTCCACGTCGACTCGGCCGAGTCGACGCGATGGACCTCTTCGCGCTGCAGCGTGCCGTCGTCATCCCACTGCCGCCACGTGCCGTCCTTGCGACCGTCGCGATAGTTCCCCTCGGTGTGCTTGACAGTGTTCTCGAAGAACGTCGCCCAGACGCCTTCCATCTTGCCGTTGACATACTCGCCGCGCGTTTTCACCACGCCGTTCGCATGCCACTCGGTAAACGTTCCGTGCTTCGTGCCGTCGGAACGCGCGCACCAGGTCACCGTTCCCTTCGGGGGCGCCTGGCCATGAAGCTCGCCATCGCCGCACGGTCCAGCAGGTTTGCTGCAACCGGCGACGATTGCGAGCGCGATCACCACAGCGACGCGCTCTAGCTCGCGCATGGGCTGGAACCTAGCAGCTGCAATTGTTCGACGCGAACGAGAAGTCGTCCGACGCAGCGGCGAAGCTGCCGACGCCCCAGTCATGTTTCGCGCAGTCTTGCGTGTACGCGGTCGTGCCGGCGCACGGATAGCAACTGGCGCCGCAGCGCCCTTTGCAGCCGTTGCCGCTGCCACCGCTGCAGCTGCCGCCGATGCCCGTGTCATGGCGACCGGCGATCCGGTAGTAACCGCTGCCGATGTACTGGTTACCGCACGTGCACGAGATGTGAACCCAACCTTGCTGCGCGACGATGTTGTGCGACGCGAGCGCTTCGCCGGTCGGCACGATCTGCATGAAGTTCGCCATGCGGAACGCGACCTCGTCGACGCGCGTCTGCTTGTTGGCCAACATCTCGGGCATCTTGGTCAGCTGATCGTAGAGCTGCGCGAGCAGGCGGCTCTGTGCTGCATCGAGCGGCGCGCCGTTCGGCTGGAACTCGCCGAGGCCCTTCGTGTAGTCGAGGTGGAACCCGATCACGGGATCGCCGAAGTCGAACGTGACATCGACGATGTCCGTCTGGGTCTCGTTGACCATCACGCGCAGAGAAGAACCGGCCGACGTCACCGTCGCGTTGAAGACGTGGGCGTCGTGCTGCTCGATCACGAAGCCGTCGCTCTCGGTCGCGACCTCCTCGTCATGCGTACACGCCGCGACGCCGAGGACAGCAAGGAATGCGATGGACCA
>DASUFX010000249.1:0-30471 GCA_036274355.1 Kofleriaceae bacterium
ATTTGCTCGCGTGGAACCTCGGCATTCTCGCGCAGGTACTCAACGCGATTCGCTTCGCGCACAGCCGCGGCGTGCTGCATCGCGATCTCAAGCCGAGCAACGTGATGATCGGCGACTTCGGCGAGGTCTACCTGCTCGACTGGGGTGTCGCGGTAAGTCTGCGCGACGACGGCTCGGGTCGGCTGCCGCTCGCTGCCGACGCGAAGCAGATCGCCGGCACGCCTTGCTACATGGCACCCGAGATGCTGCAGCTCGACGGAGAGGTGCCGCTATCGGAGCGCACTGACGTCTATCTGGCGGGTGCAGTGCTATTCGAAATCATCGCCGGGCGGCCGCCGCACATCGGCAAGACCGCGCTCGCCGTGATGACGAGCGTACTGACCTCGAAACCCGAGCTGGCGGCCGACGCGCCCACCGAGCTCGCTGCGATCTGCATGCGTGCCCTCGATGCAGATGCGAGCAAACGCTTCGAGTCGGCCGATGCGCTGCGGCTCGCGTTGCAGCGTTACCTCGAGCATCGCGGCTCGGATCTGATTCTCGCACGGGCGCGCGCGCGCCTCGACGAGCTGATCGAGAAGCTCGCCGCGAAGGTGGATAATCGCGAACGGCATCACGAGCAGATCTATCGGCTGCTCGGCGAGTGTCGGTTCGGATTTCACGAGGCGCTCGCGGTCTGGCGCGACAACGTGGAGGCGCGGCGCGGTGTCGTGCGCGCGACGATGGCGGTCGCCGAGTACGAGCTGGCGAGCGGAGACGCAGCGACGGCAGTCACGCTGCTGAGTGAGCTCGACGAGCCACCGGAGCTACTCGCAAGAGCGCGCGCGGTGGCGGCAGAGCGAGCGTCGCGTCGCGCGCAGCTCGAGCAGCTCGGCAAGGCGCACGATCTCGCGATTGGCCAGCGCAGCCGCGGCATCCTGGCCGCGACGATCGGCCTGTTCTACACGATCACGCCGCTGATCCCCGCGCTCCGCGCGACGACCTACCCGAAGCAGCTGCTGTCCTCGATCGGCGCGGTGATCGTGATCTCGCTATGGATCTGGCTGCGTCGCGCGCAGCTGGGCATGACGCTCGTCAATCGCCGGCTCCTCACTGCGTTCGTGTTCGTGTTCGTGGCGCAAGGACTGATGGTCACCGGCGGCTGGATCGCCGGCACGACGATGCTGACGATGCAGACCCACATGATGTTTCTCTACTTCCTCGGCACCGGGCTGGCGTCTGCGATGATCGACAAGCATCTCATCCCGTCCGCGCTCGGCTTTGCGGCCGGATTCATCGTCGCCTCGTTCTATCCCGAGCACTGGATGTACGCGAAGAGCGGATCCGCGCTCGCGTTCACGCTCAACATCCTGTGGGCGTGGCGACTGATCGGACATCCCGATGCCGAAACCTCCTGACGTCGTGATGCAGGAGCCGGCGATCTTGTTCGTCGGTATCAATCCCGGCAAGACATCGGGCAAGGTCGGCCATCACTTCGCGGGACCGGGCAATCCGTTCTGGAAGCTGCTCCATGCCAGCGGGCTCACGCCGATCGAGCTGCGCGCAGACGAGGATCAGCGGCTCGCCGAGTTCGGTTACGGGCTCGTCAACTTGTGTGGCCGCACGACGCAGACCGCCGCAGAGCTGACGAGGGCCGAGCTCGCGCGTGGCGCCAAGCAATTGCGCGAGAAGGTGCGCGCGATGCAGCCGAAGGTCGTCGCGCTCGTCGGCGTGACGCTCTATCCGATCGTGTTTCGGCGCCAGCGCGGCGCACCGAAGCTGCTTCCCGGGCCGGGACCGAAGCCCGATGTCATCGCGGGCGCGAAGGTGTTCGTCGTTCCGAATCCAAGCGGGCTCAACGCATCGTTTCCGTCGTTCGAGGCGAAGCTCACGTGGTTTCGTCAGCTCGCGCGGTTTGCCGGCCTCGCTAAGCAGTAGGCGCGATCACTCCGCTGCCCACGCTGCGCCTGCGGCGACCAGGTTGTTCGCGAGGACCATGGTGATCGGTAGTCGGCGCGTGGGCTCCCCTCGGCGCCACGCAATGCACTCGTAGCCACGGCGAAGCTCGGTGTTGCGCGCAACGATCACTTGTCCCGGTTCCGTGGTTCCGAGAATCAGCAACACGTCGATGGCATCACGGTCGAGAGACAAACGAACTACTGGACCTCGTCGTTAGCGCTTCGAAAGGCGCCGTGCAATTGGCACGTGAACCGCTCGGTCCACGAGCGCGGGCTCATCCGACCAACTGCGGCGGCAAGCGTGGTGTAGCGTTCGCATCGTTCGGCGCGCGACATACACAACGCGCGTTCGAGATCCTCCGCGAGACCGTCGGGATGGTACGGGTTCGTGATGATCGCGTCGGTGAGCTCGGCGGAGGCTCCGGCGAACTGCGAGAGGACGAGCACCCCCGGATTCTCCGCGTCCTGGGCGGCGACGAACTCCTTGGCGACCAGGTTCATGCCGTCGCGCAACGGGGTCACGAGTGCGACGTCTGCTTCGCGATAGAGTTGTGCCAGCACGACGGGCTCGTACGATCGATAGAGGTAGTGGACCGGCACCCAGTCCGCTTCGCCGTAGCGTCCGTTGATGCGGCCGACGAGCGCTTCGACCTCGTGCCGGAGCTCGGCGTAACCAGGGACGTGCTCGCGCGAGGGCACCGAAATTTGAACGAAACACACGCGGTCGTGCCATTCGGGCTTGGCGGCTAGCAGGCGATCGAACGCGCGTAAGCGCTCTGGTATCCCCTTCGCATAGTCAAGGCGATCGACGCCGAGCACGATCCGCCGCGAGCCAACCGCGTTGCGCAAACGCGCGATGTCTCCGTCGAGCGCGCACGGGCGGGGCTGGAACCGGCTCGGATCGATCGCGATCGGATGTACGGTGATCTTCGGGACGCGAAGCGTTTTCTGCGCGGCTCGCACGCACGCGCGGAAGTTGTCGGCCCACCGATCGGTATGAAAACCGACGAGATCGAACGCGCACATCGCAGCGAGGAGGTCGTCGCCCCACGGCAACGTCGCAAATACATCGGGTTCGGGGAATGGCGCGTGGAGGAACAGGCCGACCGCTCCGTCGTAGCCCATGGTCCGTAACGACTGCGCGACGAGCAAGAGATGATAGTCGTGTACCCAGATCACGCCGTCGTGGTCGACGAGCTCCGTGGCGAACCGCGCATACACATCATTCACCTCGACGTACGTGTTCCAGTCTGCCGTGCTGTAACGCACGCGACTCGGGAACGAGTGCAGGAGCGGCCACAGCGCTTGGTTGCAGAAGCCATCCTGATAATGCCGCCGCCATTCCGGGCGGAGATGGAACGTGGCGCGTGCGGGTGTGCGCTCGGCATCGAGCGCGAGAGCAGGATCCCCCGGCTCTTCGCGGCCGCTCCAGCCGAGCCAGATGCCGTCGGATGCGCCAAGTGCCGGTTCGAGCGCGTTGGCCAGCCCGCTCACATGAGGGCGCGTGTCATCAGCGTCCGCCCCGGGCGCGCGATTGGATACGACCACGAGCTTCGTGCGCCGTACGGAAGAAGAGGTGGCGGGATCCCGCAGTGCAAGGATGGATGAGCCGAGAGGATGCGACTCACTCCCTTCCCCAAGGGAGGTGCGGGAAACCGCCGGTGAGCGCCTGCCATCGCGCCGTTTGCCGAGTCCGGAATCGATCACGCAAGCCGCCTCACACTCACGAGGACGGCGGCGAGCCGGGTTTGTTCACGACCCCGCGGACTTGCGTAGCATGTCGGTCCGGCTGCGGTCGTCCACAACCTTGCGAAATTGCTTCTGCTGGGCGTCACGCAAGCGCGTCACCATCACGCGCTTCCTCCGACGCCGACCTCGATACCTTGGAGCACGATGAGGTAATTCGTTCCTTCGAAGATTCGCTTGTTGGTGGCCCCGAGCGAGAGCGCTAGCTGCAACGCGATCTGGCGTTGCGTCAGACCGTCGATGTGAAGCCGCAAGGCCTGGCCGATCTGCGTCGGATTGGAGACCGGTATCCGTACGCGTGGGTCGACGATGCCTTGCTCGAGATCGGCGATCCGTGCCTCGATCCACGCTCGCAGCTCTGCCGCCTCGACGAGCTCGAGCAGTGTGGATTCGTCCGGCACGACCAGCAGGTCATCGGGAAGCTCGTCATGCTCGCCACGCCGGCGCAGCTGATCGATTCGATCGAGGATGAAGCGGCGCACACTCTCACCGATGTGGCGTTCCTCCGGTGGGAGTTGCTTCAATCGCTCCCATTCGCCGCTCTGCAACCAGCGCGCAACGAGCGAGCCGAGGATGTCTCGAGTGCTATACGAACCGCGGTAGTTCATCGAGCTCTTGACACGACGGATGATCCGCTCGAATTGAGCGGCCATTTGGTGGTCCTGGAGTTGCGGCGAGTCCGACATCGGCATGGCGCCGGCGTCACCCACGATGGCGCTGGCCCAAAATCGTCTGTTCACGACCATAACACCGTGAACAAAGCGTTGGCGGTCCCGTCCTCGTACCCGAGGCCTCCAAAATGCTTGGAACACAAAGAAGTTTGATTCTTGCGGTTTCGCTCGCAGCGTGTGGTGGCAGCCACAAGCCGGCTGCGCCGAAACCGAGCGCATCTGCCACAGTGCCGTCTGCGCCGGCCGCCGCGAGCGCGAAGCCGGTTGCAGCGAGCCCAAACGTTGCTGTGTCCGAGGATCTCGCGAAGAAATGCTCCTTACGCTTCGCGAACGCAGACGCTGCGCCGAAATTCGCTCTCGACGAAGCCGAGCTGCTTCCCGCCGATCGCGACATTCTCGAGCAGGTCGCGCAATGCCTGACCCGCGGGCCACTGCAAGCACGGACCGTGCACCTGATCGGCCGCGCCGATCCGCGTGGAACGGACGAGTACAACCTCGGGCTCGGAACGCGGCGCGCAGAGAGTGTGCGCGCTTACTTGCAACGACTCGGTGTGCCCGCAAGTCGACTGTCACCGACGACACGCGGTGAGCTCGATGCCAGCGGCACCGACGAAACCACCTGGCGGCGCGATCGCCGAGTCGATTTGGAGCTCGTGAACTGAGCATGGACAGCTCGTTCCGGCACCGATTGATCGCCGCGAATGTCGCGATCCTATTTGTGATCGCGGCAGGTGCCGCGACCGCGGTCGTCGCATTGCAAGCGGCGATGCGCGGAACGGAACAGACGCGAGCGATCGACCGTCACCTCGCGCTTCTGGATCGGCTGCGCGCGGAGACGCGGGCGATCGCGACGTCGGCACGGCGGCACGTGTTGAGCGGCGATCCTGCGGAACAGCAACGTGTGCTCGCGATCGTCGACGAAATGAAGACCACGCGCGAGGACCTCGCCGCCCGCCACGCATTTACAAAGGGACCGCTGCTCGAAGCGGATCTGGAAGCGTACGTCGCCGGTGTGATCCACTCGCTGTCGGCCGATGGCGACGTGCAAGCGCGGCTATCGCGATTCGAGGACGAGCTGGAGCGCGTGCGTAATCCGCTCACCATGACGTTCGACGATGTTGCTGCGCAGGAGCGGTCTCGGCGCAAAGCGCTTCATGCGGCGGACACGCTTGCGCGGCAGGCCCGCTGGGCTGTGCTGGCGGCGAGCCTGCTCGGGGCGGTGCTCGTGATCGGCACGCTGATCGCCATTCTTCGCGCGCTCGCTGCGCATTCGCGCGAGTTGCTCGACGCCACCGCAATGCGGACCGGTTTGACCTCGCTACGTCGCGAGCCACTCGATGCCGGGGTCTTCGTCGACCGCGCGGTCAAGGACGCGCGGGACGCATCGCATGCACGGGGAGTGCGGCTGCGGTACGAAGCACAGCTCTCGCTACGAGTCGTTGCCGATCACGAACGCGCGCGGCAGGTACTCGATTCCCTGCTCCAGATCGCGATCGCTACTGCCCGCTCGGGCGGTGAGCTCGTCGTGCATGCCGGTGCTGCCCAGGGTGGTGTGCGGTTCGCGATCATCGAAGCGAACCCGGATACTGACACCGTCGTCGGTCACGATCCCGCGCTCCAGTTGTGCAGCCGTGTCGTCGAAGCGCATGGTGGACGACTCGGTATCCAGACCTCGGCGATCAGTCGCACGTATTGGTTCACATTGCCAACGGAACCCGTGGTTCTCCGGTGAACGCGCAAACATTCAAATACGCGCGGTGCTACACGCTCAACGCTGGCGACTCACGGTCGTCGCGGTCGGAATCCGGGTCTCGATGGCAAGTGGGAGAGTGAACGAGAACCGCGCGCCGCCTCCGGGCTCGTTTTTCGCCCAGATCCGACCGCCATGCGCCTCGATGATGCCCTTGGCGATGAACAGGCCGAGCCCGGTCCCCTTCACGCCGAAGACCTGCTCCTCCTCTTTCCAGAATCGATCGAACACGTGCGCGAGGTGCTCCGGCGGGATGCCGGGGCCGGTGTCCCTGACGGAAAATAGCGTGCGATCGCCGTCGCGCGTGGCCGTGAGCGTCACGTGACCGCCGCGCGGCGTGAACTTGAGCGCATTCCCGAGCAAGTTCGAGAGCACCTGAAGAACGCGTTCGCGATCCGCGTGGACCACGAGACCCTCGTGATCGCGCTCGATTTCCAGCGTCACGCGTTTCGAGGCGGCGAGAGGCTCGAACAGCTCCTTGATTTCCTCGAACAGAACGTCGACGGCGCAAGGACCAGGAATGAGCGAGAATCGGCCGGCGTCCATGGTTGCGACGTCGAGCATAGATTTGATCAAGTAGTCCATCCGCGCGACGGTGTTCACGATCAGGGCGGCGTGGTCGCGCATCTTGAGTACGTCTGACTCGTCACGCATCAGCGATGCCCGCATCATGATCGCGCCGAGAGGGTTGCGGAGATCATGCGCGACGATCGCCATCACTTCGTCGCGTGTCGCGATCGCGTCGCGCGAGGCGTCGAGCGCTTGTTCTTCTGTACGGAACGCGCGCCCGAGCAGCCGCGCGAAGTACCAGGCGATCCCGACGCCGGCGAGCACGAGACCGCCGAGGAGCCCGAACAGGCCGACCTCGAGCCGCCGGCGGGCTTTGCTTTCTTTCGCGTACTGGTTCGCGAGCCCGGATTCTTTGTACTCGACCAGTCCGTCCAAGGCCTCGTCGAGGCCGCGACTTCGTGACAACAGCTCGGTGTCGAACCGACGGAGGAGTTGCGGGCCGTTCTCACCGCGGCGTCGCGCATCGAGGAGCTGCTGTTGGATACCCGCAAAGTCGGCCGCGGACTGCTGTACGGACGTCACCAGCTCGTGGCCGACCGGCGACAGCGACTGACTGCGCAGCTCGCGGGTGGTTTCATCGAAGCGGCGCTTCGCGTGCTGCACTTCAGCGAACAGTGCCGGATCACCCGAGATGATGTAGCCACGCCCGGCCGAGATCAGCAGCTCGCTCTGCCAGCGCATCTGCTCGACGAGCGTCACCTCGCGTTCCTCGGCGCGTAAGTACGCAACCTGTTCGTCGGCGAGGCTCGAGAGTCGGTGAATCGCATAGGCCATGCCCGCTGCGAGAAGGAATGCCAACAGGACGTAGCCGAGCTTTGCCTTGGTCTCGAATGTCATGACGAAATGCTTGCGCCGGGCGCGAGCCTCGTCTTCGAAATCTTCAAGAAGCAGGCCGGCGCAGCTGTCACGCCGGTGCCGGGAATCCATCTGCGATGTCGACGTAGGTCAGGCCCGCACGCGTCGCGAAACCGCGATCGGCCGCGCCCTTGCCGACGTGGATGCTGCGCGCGAGATCGAGTCCGTGTTGCTTGGCGAGCCATAGCGCGAGCCCGGGGAGCGGCTTGCGGCACCAGCACACAGGCGGGCCCGCTGGATGCCGACAGCGAGCGATCACGATCGGCACACCGAGTTGTTGGACGAGCGCCTCGTCGAGGTCCGGCGAGGTCTGCCACGTCGTGCCCGCGATCAGATAGCCCGCCGCGTGCCAGCGGTGGATCGCGTCGCGTACACCGGGCCGCAGCTCGAGGTGATCGACGCGAATGGGTCGCCCGGTCCACACGAGGTCGTCGAGCTCGACGACGAGCGCCGGTTTGCCTGCCGTCGCGCGTGGCGTGAATGTGATCTCTTCGATCGTCGCAAAGCCTTCGTCCGCGCCCGGCGGCTCGTACTCGCGGCGATAGCGGAATTGCGTGGTCGGCGCGATCGTCTGCGTCTTGCGCAGCTCGGCGGGTTCGAGCAAGCGGCCGTGCAACTCGAGCATGCGCGCGATCGCGTTCGCCTGTGCTTGCTCGAGCGAGGTGGTCGTCACGAGGCAGCGCACGGCGACGTCATGACGTTTCGCAACTTCGACAACCGGAGCACGCAGTGCGCGCGTGCCGTACGTGTTGTCGAGCACGACGTGGTTGGCGCCACCGGCCAGCTCGCGATCGAGCACGCGCGCCAGCTCGAGCAACGTGCCGCCGCGCTCGTCGCGATTGAGTCGGACGTAACCGCGCGCCGCGTAGTCGAGGGCGAGCGTCGTCTTGCCGGCCGCCGGCATGCCCATGATGATCAGGACCTCGCGTTCGCCGGCGTGTGCCGCAGCGCGCGGACGCTCGGCAATTGCGACGAAGTGGGCGTCGAGCGCGGTCACGGCGTCGGCGTCGAGCTCGGCGACGTGCGCGGCACTTCGCGCGGTCTCGATGCGGGTGGCGCCGGGCAGCGGCACGGTACCGAGCTGGCGCAGCCACGCGAGCACGATCTCGTACGGGGTCGCGCCGAGGCGGGTTGCGATCTGAGCGAGCACCTCGTCGCGCGCGATGCGCTTCACGCCCGCCGGCCCGCCGAATGGCCGATGTGCGAGCACGCGAATGTTGCGCTGCTTGCAGGCCGCGAGCAGGCCGCCGCGCAGTGGATCGAGGTGCCATGGTGACAGCTCGACCTCGACGGCGTCGAGCGGCGCGATCGCGAGCGCTTGCTCGAGCTGGTGCACGCCGACGTTCGACAGGCCGATCGCGCGCACGATTCCGTCTTCGCGCAACTTCGCGAGTGCGCGCACGCTCGTCGTGAGCGGTACCTGCGGATCGACGGCGTGGAGCAGGTACAGATCGATCGCGCCGAGGCGCTCCTTGCTCGCACGTGCGGCGGCGGCGAGGTGACGCGCGCGGCCATTCGGTACCCATGTACCGTCGGGGCGCACCAGGCCGCCCTTCGTCACGACGTGCACGCTGCGACCGGCGATCGCTCGCGCGATCAGCTGCTCGTTGTGGCCGACGTCGCGATCGTCCTGCGCGTACGCATCGGCGGTGTCGAGGAGATCGACGCCCGCGTCGAGCGCCGCGCTCAACACCGCGAGCGAGCGTGCGTCGTCGCGGTCCTTCGCCGTGGACAGACGCATGCAGCCCAGCCCGATCACCGCTGCAGTATAGGCGCCTTGTCCGTCGCGACGACCGTACGAGTTGCTCGCGGCGACGTCGCCGGCTTCTGGGCGAGTCGCTTCGCCGCGACGCCCAGGCTGTGCGCACCGTTCACGCCGAGCGCGGTCACTGCGGTCTCGAGCCGACCGCGCACTTGACCGCGCGCGAGGATGATCTCGCCATTCGGCTGGCGCTGGATCTCGATGTTGGGCTGCTGCCGCATCCACGTGTAGTCGATGTCCATCGCGCCCTGGACCATCGCGATCTCTTCGATCGTGAGGCCCGACTCCGCCATCCAATCGAAGACCGGTCCGTCCTTGACGTCGGCGAGCCGCATCTTGTTGTCGATCGCGGCGATTTCGTCGACGAGATCCTCGTGACCCGAGCGCGCGATCAGCTCGGCCATCGGGCACCGCACACCGCGTGCGTCCTTGAAGACGCTGATCGGGCGGCCTCCCTCGTCGGTCGGGTATACGCCTGCTTCGTAGTAGTCGCGCAGCCAGCTGATCATCTGCGCACGCCTCGCACTCAGCTCGGCAATCTGCGTCGCTGGAGCATTCGTCGTCGACCGGGGCGCCGTCTGGCAGGCGCATACTGCGAGTACCAAGATCCATTTCGTCATCGTGTCCTCCGATGCAGCCACGATGGCTCGCGCAACCACGTCACGGCGTAAGACCTCTGTAAGCGCACTTCTGCTCGCGATGTTGATCGCTCACTACGCCGCCCACTGACGGCTGTCACTCCGGAGCGGTTTCCGTTGCCCGGCCGCGAGCACCGTGGTTAGCTGGGCTCAAATGGGTCGGTCGCTCCGCTTATTGGTCGTCGAGGACCACCTCGATTCGGCCGAACTGCTTGCCGAGTTGCTCGCCAATAAGGGCCACACGGTACGCGTAGCGACGACCGCATCCGACGCGATCGCGATCGCAAGTGAACAGCCGTTCGACATCGTCGTCAGCGACGTCGGTCTCCCCGACGCGACCGGCTACGAGCTGATGCAGCAGCTGCGCGAGCGCTACGAGATCAAGGGCATCGCGATGACCGGCTCGGGGCGCCCCTCGGATATCGCGGCGGGCAAGGCTGCGGGATTCTCTGTCCACCTCACGAAGCCGGTCTCGATGCACCGGCTGCAGCAGGCGCTCGAAGAGCTGGGCGGTTAGCTCGACTGTCAGCCCTGGTCGTTACCGTGACGGCCATGATGACGTTCAACGGTGATGACTCGCCGCGCGTCGGCGACCGCGTGTTCATGGGCAACGAGCTGCTCGCCGAGATTGCGCGTCAGGCGCCGGGGCTACCGCCGATGTGGTGCTACCTGTCGGCAGGCACCACCGGCCGGCTGCTCGGCTGGCGCGGCGAAACGCGCGCGATCGTTGATATCGACGATGTCGATCGCCGGCTCGTCGTCTATGTGTCTGCGGGCCAGGTCGCGCGCGCGGGGATGGCATCACGAGCTGCGTAAGGCTCGTGTAAGGGGCGCGGCCTTCGGGGAAACGCCCTGCAACTGCGCCCGCGTTCGCTAGTCTTTCTAGGCATGAGGCTTCCGCCCGTGCTCATACCCCTCGTCGCCTGTGCGGCCTGTTCGGCGCCGGCCAGCTCCGAACCGCGCAATCATCAAGCGAAGGCGCAGGCGCCGTCGTCGCCCTACGCCGATCACATCGCGAAGCTGCGCAAGCGACTCGCGAAGCTCGGTATGCGCGATGTCGAGATTCGCGTCGAGGATCCGTTCGTGGTGGTCGGCGACGGCACGGCGGAGGATCTGGTGCACGACGCCAGCACGGTGCGATGGGCGGTCGAGCACCTCGAGGCCGACTTCTTCACCGCACGGCCCACACGTGTCCTCGACGTCTATCTGTTTCGCGACGCCGATAGCTACGAGGCTGGCGTCAAGCGGCTGACCGGCGATGCGCCGAGCACGCCGTACGGCTTCTACTCGGCAGCAAACAATGGCCTGTTCATGAACATCGGCACCGGCGGCGGCACGTTGGTCCACGAGATCGTGCATCCGTACGTCGAGGCCGATTTTCCAGACGCACCGGCGTGGCTCAACGAGGGTCTCGGCTCGCTGTTCGAGCAGAGCGCGACGACGAGCGACGGTCACATCATCGGGCTCACGAACTGGCGGCTCGGCGGGCTCAAGCGCGCCATCGCCGAGAACCGTGTACCGACGTTCAAGGCGCTCACGCATCTCGCCGACGATGCGTTCTATGCCGACGACACTGGCGTCAATTACGCGGCGTCGCGCTACTTGCTCTATTACCTGCAGGAGCAGGGCAAGCTGCGCGAGTTCTACTCTGCGTTCCGCGCCGCGCGCGCGAAGGATCCATCCGGCTACGCGACGCTCGTCGCGACGCTCGGCGCACCCGACATGGCGAAGTTCGAGGCGAGCTGGCGACAGTACGTCGGCAAGCTCAGTTTCCCGTGACGACGCGATCGCTGCGATAGATCGGTAGCAGATTGTACCGTTCATCCCACGCCGGGTGCTTCCGGTAGAACCACTCGCGTTTCCGCTCGGGACTCTTTGCGAGCTCGGGATCGGCGGCGACCGCGGCATCGAACTGCGCGCGCAGCTGCGGATCGCGCTCGAGCATCTGCCGCGCCTGCTCCTCGACGACGTACGCCTCCATGTACTCCTTGCGCTCGAATGCGTTCGTCAAGAAGCCCCACTGCGCGAACGAATCCGGGCCGCCGGGATCGAGGAGGTGGACGATCAGCTGCACGCGCGACTGATCGAGCGGCACGAAGATCGCGCCCTGATCGAGCGTGCGCGTCTCCTTCGCCCACGCACCTTCGAGCGTCACCCGCGTGCGGCCCTCGAACGGCTTCTCGAATGTCACTTTGGTCGCGCGGTACGCGTCCACATCGACGCGCGGCTGCCCGGCGATCTTCGTGTAGCGGATGCCGTGATAGTCGAGCACGGGCGCGAGTTGCGCTGCGAATCCGCCGTCGATGATGTAGCCCGCATGCGGCACGTGCGCGATGACCTTTGGCTTGACCTCGTCCTTGAGCGGCACCTTCCAGATCTGCGGCTTCGCTTCGTCGTAGACGAGCCACGTACCGCCGGTCAGATCGGACGTCTTGCGCTCGAACGCGTACCCGCGAAAATCGATCTGCGTGACGTGGTCCGTGTTCTCGTATACCAGCGGTAGCTCGCCACCGCGCAGCGACTGGTCGGCCGCGTCTGCATCGTTTGCTGCCTTCACCCAGACCGGCGTGTCCTTCAGCGCTTGCTCGAACAGCGCCTGCAGCAGGTGATACGTGCTCTGCACGCGCTCCTTGTACGTGCGCCAGCTGTGCGTCTCGACGAGAATGCCGATCCGCGAGCGGGTTGCGGCGTACTCCTGCGAGAAGCGTGGTGGCGCGTCGCCGGCCGCAAAACCCGACATCGGATCGTCGT
Organism: Kofleriaceae bacterium; assembly: GCA_036274355.1. GTDB lineage: Bacteria > Myxococcota_A > Polyangia > Haliangiales > Haliangiaceae > JABFXX01. The sequence goes on from DASUFX010000249.1 coordinate 12,678, forward strand.
CCTTCTCGAATGACGGATAGAACGGCAGTGGCAGGTGCCCGAGCGCGGTCATCCGTGTCTGCAGCTGATCGGATAGCGCGTGCGCAGTCTCGTCGAGATGATCGGCGCGCGCGTACGGTGCGACCAGCACGGCGATGTCTTGCTCGAACTTCGCGCCGTCGGTCGCGTGCAGATCGACGAACACGATCGGATCGAAACGCTTGAACACGCCGAGCAGCGCTTGCACCTCGCGGGTGTCGGCTTTGACGAAGTCGCGGTTGATGTTGTTGCGCGCGCCATTCGTGCGAAAGCCCATCTCTACCGGCCCGCGCTGATTGGGTCGGTTGTTCGCCGAGAATCGCTCGTGACCATCCGGGTTGATCACGGGGATGAAGCCGACGTCGACCACGTCGAGCACACCTGGCGCGACCCTGCCGTCGAGCAGATCGCGCATGAACCAAAACCCAGCGTCCTTGCCTTCGATCTCACCGGCGTGGATGCCGCCTTCGAACAAGATCATCGGCCGGCCTTTGCCGCGCGACACGCGCAACATCACGATCGGCCGGTCCTCGAGCGTGCGGCCGATCTCCTCACAGCGGACGCCGGCGTAGACGCGTGCGAAGTCGTGGCAGAGCGTGACGGCTTCGTCGTAGCGGCCGGTCTTCACGAACTGCGTCGCCTCGCCGGTCGTGACGAGGGGAAGCCTTGGCCGCGGCGCGTGGCACGCGACAACGACAACAACAAGCACGAGCAGGCGCCACATCGCGGGCGACTGTAGCGAAGGACAGGCCCGAGAGGGCCGGAACCGGCGCTACTCGGACCGCGGCGGACGGGGCGCGTGGGCCCAGTTGTCGACGATCTCGTCGTCGCCGCAGCGCGACAAGTAGTCGAGGCCGAACGAATTTGCTTCGATCGTGCGGCCGTCCATCGCGAGTAGCTTCGCGAGCTCGCGCGCACGCTCGAGATCGCAGCGCTGGCCGAGCTCGACGCGCACGATCTCGATCCGGAGCTTGCGGGTCTGCGCGATCTCCGACAGCTCGCGGCGCATCAGCTCGTGACGGCTGACCTTGCGCTCCGGAATGATCGAGATGGCCCAGCCGGTGATCGCGAACACGAACAGCACGATCATCGACAGCACGATCGCGCGCTGGCCCTTGGCGCGGGCAAGCGGCTTGTCGAGCAGGTGCGTCGTGCGCTCGTTGATCGCGTTCCAGTCGGCGCCCGGCACGGCGAGCTTGAGATCTTCGATCGCGCGGCGCGCGTCGTCGATCGCTGCCTTGTCGATGTCGGTGCCTTCTGCGTTCGTCGGCGCGCGGCGCGCATTCGGCCGCATCTCGTCGTAGCGGGCGGTGTTGGCACCGCGGGTCGCGAGCACGCTGCGCGCGCGATCGAGATGGCGCCAGATCTCCGGATACGTGTCGTGAACGTCCGTGATCGTTCGCCACCGTTCGTTGTGCGACAGCGTCTCGCTCGTCCGGATCAGCGTCGCTGCGCGCTGGCACTCGTCGACGAGGGCTTCGCCGATGAGGATCGCGCCGACCGCGCGGTCGCGTTCATCGAGGGCGTTCGCGGAGTCGCGGTACATCACGATCAGTGTTTCGGATCGGAGCCAACTAGGCAAGACGGAAACGGATAACGCCGGGCTCGCCGCTTCTGGCAGCAAGCGGTAACTGCTTCAAAAGTCACACTCAGGCACGCTGTCCCAGGCGTCCCACCGTCGAGCCGTCCACCGCCGCAGGCCGCCGCGGATCACAACCGCAGCGAATGGCAGGCTCCGATCAGGCAGCCGACCGCGACGTCGACAGCGGTCACCGCGGCGGCGGTGCCGAGCGATGCCCCGATCGTGAAGTCCTCGACCTGCGAGGCGATTATCGTCGTCACGACCAGGTCTGCGGCCACGCCGCCGACGAGCATCGGCAGCGAGACGTTATCTCGCTTCCAGATTCCGGCGCCGGTCACGCAGCCCGCCAAGGCCAGGGTCATCGCGACGGCTGCTGCACGCTGCATGATGTGAGTGTAACGCGGGAAGAATGCGCCCTGTTCAGGCGTCTCTTCGTTGTGGCTGCCACGCAGGGTGGGGCCACATGAGGAGGGTCGCGATGGACACTCTCGCGATCGAATTCACAGGAACCTTCGAGCTAGCGCTCTGGTGCAAGTTGCTTCGCGACCGCGGCTGGACCGGGCATCAAGTCGCATTCTCGCTCGGCCGCAGCGAAGGCTATGTCAACAACCTGATCCGCATCCTCGAGCGCGCGTCGCTCGAGGTGCTCGCCCGGTGGAAGAACGAGCAGGCAACAGGCGCCGGCCTGGTGCCGATCTGCGCGACCGACTGGCTGATGCAGGTCTGCGTGCTGCCGCACGACCAGCAGCTCGGCGAGCTGGCCAGACGCGTCGAGCGCTTCGAAGGCCGCAAGCGCGAACCCGGCGCATAGCGAAGCCCGCGAGACGAATGCCTCGCGGGCTCCTGGGGCGCAGAGACGAGCGCTACGCGATTACTTGTCGCGCTTGTCCTTCTTGTCCTTCTTCTCGTCGTTCTTCTTCGTGCGGTCGTCGGTCTTGTCCTTCCCCGGCGGCGTCGCGCGATCCGCACGGTCCGACGGCGTCGCGCGATCCGCACGGTCCGACGGCGTCGGGTGCTCGTTCGCGTTACCCGCAGGTGGCGGCGACATGCCGTGATCGTGCTCGATGCCCGGATTGCCCGGCGTCGCGGGTGGCGTCGTGTGATCGATATCCGGCGGCACGTTGCGCTGCGGCTGCGGCTCGCGACGGTTGTCGTTCGGCGTTCGCGCCGGCTCACCCGGGTTCGGCGGCTCGGTCGGCTGCGTCGGATTCGCTCCCGGTGGCTGCGCACCCGGCACGTTCGGCTGATGTGGCTGATAGACGGGGCTCGCCGGTGACGTCCGTGGCTGCTCGTTCGGCGTTGGATAGCCGGGCTGCGCTGGCGCGGGCGGCGGATACGTCGGCTGTGCTTGCGGCTGCGCCGGCGTTTGATACGTCGGCAGCGAACGCGTTCGCATGTCAGGCGTGCGCGCCGCGCGGTCGCGACCCATGTGGCTGCGATAGTGGGCGTAGGCCTCCGGTCGCGAGATCGTTCTGATCCGCTGCGGCACGTACGAGAACTCGACGCGCACGTAATTGCGGCGGTAGTCGTTTGATCGGAACCAGTAGCCGTCGCGATAGAGCCAGTAGTCGTTGTCGGCGTAGAAGATCGGTTCATCGGCATCAGCGATGACCTGAACGCCGGGACTGATTGCGATCAGCTCGGGTGAGGCCACCTGCACTTCGCCGGCGTATTCGACATCGCCCGTGCCCGTACAAGCAGCGAGCGATGACGCCACGACGAAGATGCATGCGGAAATGCGTGTTCTCGTCATTTACGTACCTCCGCCGTGACGATCAGCATCTCCCGTGCCACGGGGAAAAACTCGTATGATTCGCGAATGAGCGAAGTCGACGACGGGAAAGAAGACGGCAAGAAGAAGCGGAAGCTGCGAACGCTCACCGGGATCTCCGTCGACGAGTTTCGACATCCACTCGATCAACGCGCGACGGAGGCACTGAAGAAGGTGCCGGGTCTCGACAAGCTGATCGCGAAGATCCTCGAAATCGGTCTCGAGCGCATGCTCTACATCAAGAACATCGGCTCGAACCTGCGCGTGACGCCCAAGATGTTTCCGCGCCTGCACAAGAGCCTGACGTGGGCGACGAAGATCCTCGACGTGCCCGAGCCCGAGATGTACGTGACAACCGATCCGCGCCCGAACGCGTTCACGTTCGGTCACACGAAGCCGTTCATCACCCTCACTACCGGTTTGATCGACATGATGACCGACGAAGAGGTGTTCTTTGTGATCGGTCACGAGGTCGGCCACATCAAAGGCGGCCACGTGCTCTACATGACGATGGCGTACAACATCGCCGCAATCCTGGAGTTGGTCGGCCAGTTCACGCTCGGGATTGGCGCGCTGGTCGGACGCGGCCTCGAGTACGCGTTACTCGAGTGGGTCCGGTGCGCCGAGCTGACGAGCGATCGGGCGGCACTGCTGTGCGTGCAGGATCTCGAACCGGCGCGCTCGACGTTCATGAAGCTCGCGGGCGGCACGACGCGGCTCGCCGCCGAGATCGATCGCGACGAGTTCTTGCGCCAGATTCGCGAATACGAGGACGTCGATCATTCGACGCTCGATCGCGCGTACAAGCTGCTGTTGACCATCGATCGTACGCATCCGTTCGCGATGCAGCGCGCGAAGGAGATGGAGACCTGGTACGAGAGCGGCTACGCCGACCTGATGGCGCGGCATCCGTAGTGCAACCCGCGGGACTCGCTTCGCGGCGAGGTCGCGCGAGCAGTTGCGCGAGCTTGCGTGTGGCACGCGCGCTGCTCTAGCGCAGGCTCATGCGCAACACCGATTCGATCGCTAGTCTCGATCTCGAGCTTCTAACCACCGTCACCGGCGGCTGCGGCAGCAAGAAACAGCAGCAATGCGCGCCGCCCCAAGCACCACCACCGCAGCAGAGCGAGGGCGGCGGCACGAACGTCGTCGTCGCGACGGGCACGCAAGGCGGCGCGATGATCCAGCAAGCGTTGCAGGGCGGCGCGATGCCGGGTGCGCCGCAACCGCCGCGCATGATCTGAGAGAGCGGCGCACGTGCGTCCGGTGGCCTATCGCTTGCTGCGTTGGGCCACATGAGGGATCGCATCATCGCTAACGACTCGGGCTCGACGCGTTCCACCTGGATGACAGAGTGGGTTCCAGACTTCAGTGCGGAGATCGCTGAGGGTGAGCACCCCGAGGTCTGCGTCATCGGCGCTGGGATCGCAGGGCTCAGCGTCGCAGTCGCGCTCGTTCGTGAAGGCGTCGATGTACTCGTGCTCGACCAGGGTCCGATCGGCGGCGGACAGACCGCACGCACGAGCGCACACGTCGCGTCTGCGCTCGACGATTACTTCCACGTCCTCGAGCGCCGGTTCGGCCGCGACGGTGCGAAGCTCTGCTACGAGAGCCACGCTGCTGCGATCGACGAGATCGAGAACAATGCGCGCCGGTTCGGCATCGATTGCGACTTCCGCCGCGTCGATGGCTATCTGTGGGCAGGTAGCGACCAGCACCACGCGATGCTCGAGAAAGAGCTCGCCGCCGCCAAGCGCGTCGGCCTCGGTGTCGACGAGATCGCGCGCGCGCCACTGCCGTTCGACACCGGTCCGTGTCTACGGTTCGCGCGGCAAGCCGAGTTTCATCCGCTCAAGTATTTGCGCGGCATCGCGCAAGCGATCATCGCGGGCAGCGGTCGGATTCACACCGGCGTGCACGTGGTCGGCGTGAAGAGCGGCACGCCGGTCGAGATCACGCTGCAGGGCGGCCGCACGCTGCGCGCGACCGCGGTCGTCGACGCGACGCAGATGGCGATCACCAGTCGCTTTAACATGCCGCTGCGCGAGGCCGCATATCGCACGTACATCGTCGCGCTCGCGATCCCGCACGACTACGTGCCACACGGCCTCTACTGGGACACGCTCGATCCGTATCACTACGTGCGCGTCGCTGCCGACGGCGACGGCCGCGAGATCCTGATCGTCGGCGGCGAAGATCATCGCGTCGGCCAGGGCGATCCGGAGATTCACTTCCCCCGGCTCGAAGCGTGGGCGCGCGATCACTTCCCCGACGCGGGGCCCGCGGTCGCTACGTGGTCGGGACAAGTGCAGGAGCCGAGCGACGGCATGGCGTACATCGGCAAGCTGCCCGGTCACCCGCACATCTACGTCGTCACCGGCGACTCGGGCAACGGCATCACGCACGGCACCGTCGCCGGCCTGCTCTTGCCGTCGCTGATCCGCGACAGGCCGCATCCCTGGCAGCATATCTACGCGCCGAATCGATCGCGGCTACGCGGCGCCGGCGAGCTCGTCAAAGAGGCGATGCACTCGAACGGGCCGTACGTCGACTGGATGCGCGGCGGCGACGTCTCGAACCTCGAGGACATTCGTCCCGGTCATGGCGCGACGATTCGCAGAGGTCTGCACGTGATCGCCGCCTACAAGGACGAGCGCGGTCAGTGTCACCTGATGAACGCGCGCTGCCCGCACCTGAGCGGCGTCGTGCGCTGGAACGAAGTCGAGAAGACGTGGGACTGCCCCGTGCACGGCTCGCGTTTCGATTGCGAAGGACGCGTGCTGAACGGTCCGGCATCGGTCGATCTCGGCGAGGCGACGGCGGATATCGAGGCGCCGATCCAGATCCCCGAGCCGGTGTTCGGCGAGGAACCGTTCACGCTGAAGCCAGTCTGATCAGGCTGCGCGGCGTTTCAGGACATCGCGCAGCGGCCGCCGATCTCATCAGACGGCGCGGCATTTCAGGACATCGCGCAGCGAGCGCCGATCTCATCAGGCAGCGCGGCATTTCAGGACATCGCGCAGCGAGCGCCGATCTCGTCAGGCAGCGCGGCGTTTCAGAACATCGCGCCAGCGCACGCGACGCGGCGGTCGCGCAGCAGTGCCGTCCTTCGCGGCCCGTGCGCGTTCGCGATTGCGCGTGCGATCGGCGAGCTCCTTCGGCGTGCCGACATATTCCTCGCGCGTGCCGCGCAGTACGTCGAACCACTTGAACGTGACGCCCCAGTTCTTGTGCTGGTTCGGTCCCATGTGATGGTCGTAGTGCCACGCCAGGTGCGTGCGTCCCCACTCGGGATCGATGTGGCAGCGCCGGTGATCGCGGCGGTACTTCGCGAGCAGGTACCACGTGGTCGCGGTGTAGAACGGCGCGATCGGAAACAGCGGCGCGTGCGCGAGGCCGATCACGGTCAACCCGATCGCTTCACCGAGCTGCGTCGGCGTGCTCCACACCGGTCCCTCGAAGTCCGGATCGTAGCCGCCGTGTCTGCGCACCTTCTGATGGTGCACGTGAAAGTGAAATGCGAAGACGCTGTCCTTGTTGCGGCCGCGCCAGTGCAACAGGTAGCGGTGCGCGGCCCATTCGCCGTACGCAAAGCTGGCGATCGCGAGCGGGATCCCGATCATGGGGGAACGATCGGACCCCGCTCGCGACGCAGCAAGTAACAATCTCGAGTCAGCGGCTAGACTCAGCCGCGTTGATTCACTCCTCGACCGTGCCGGCCGCGAGCGAGAGATCCATCTTGGTCATCTCGAGCAGGCCGGCCCAGTTCCACAGCTCACCCATCGCCTGCAGCGACAGTGACGCGTCGATGTGATCGCCCGCGCCCGTCAGCATGACGTCGATCGAGACCGGTGGCAGGTGCTGCGTAGCGAGCGGCGTGTTGCTGCCGTTGATGTGAATCGACCAGTCGAAGTCGAGCATGAGCGGCAGCGTCAGCGTCGCGTCGTTGTCGTCAGTCCATGCGACGTCCGCATGCGCAGGCGCGGTCAGCGACACGCGCACGTCGTCGAGCGTCGCGGGCTTCTTGAACACGTCCTCCGGGATCTCGATCGGCGCGAGGCTCACGGTGAGCCGGTTGACCGTCAACGCGCCGTGCGAGTCGACCTGCGCCAACACTTCACCGCCGTCGATCGTCACCTGCGTCACGCCCTCGGCCCAGCCATCGCTGGTCTTGCGCTTCGCAGTGATGCTGCCGGTGCTGCCGTCCGCGCCCACGTAGAGCCGGGTCGGGCCGTCAGCGAGCCGATCGCGAACCGAATCGAAATGCTCCCCGCCCGCCGGATCGTTCGAGATGCACGCCGCCACAAACAGAGTCAAAGCCAATAACGTACGCATAGTAACGCAACGCGTTGCAATGTCCGATCCAATGGTCCGACCATGGTCCGACCATTCTGTATCGGCTAACGATTCCAGCTATCAACCTTCGTTCAACAGCCGTTCAAAGTGCGCCACTTTGGCGCAATCCGGCTGGTAGACGAGCCGTCGACGCGACGCATCAATCTGTTAGCAAAAGGGGTCTGACCGGTCTGACCCCATTTCTGGCGTGGCTACGGCTGACCGAAATCGAGCGCGCCCTTGGGCTTCTCGGGTTCGGTCTTCGCGCCAGCGGGCTGCTGCTTTGCGCCGCCCGGCTTCGCGTCGGCGTCGTCTTGCTTGGGCTGGTTCTTTGCTGCCGCTTCGGACGCGTCGAGCCGATCGAGCGCGCCTGCAGAGACGTTCTCTTTCACTTTGACCGGCTTCTTTTCCTCGTTCTGTCGCTTCTCCGGCGTGTGGGAATCCGGAGACGCGAGCGTGATTGCGGCAGCTGCTGCGGCAGCTGCACCCGCAACCGCACCTGGATCCGGCTTAGGTGCATTCGCGAGTACCGGCTGATTCGGCTGTGCGCCGCATCCAGCAAGGAGCACGAACACGATCGCTCGCATGATCGGATGGTACACCTCGCTTCGCCATGCGTGCCATCGCGATCACGAAGCCCGGCGGCCCGGAAGTTCTTGCGCTCGTCGAGAAACCACAGCCCGAGCCCGCGCGCGGCGAAGTGCGCGTACGCGTGCGTGCGACCGCGGTCAACCGCGCGGATCTGTTGCAACGCATGGGTGGCTACCCCGCGCCCAGCGATTCGCCGCCCGACATTCCTGGCCTCGAGATCGCCGGCGAGGTCGAAGCGCTCGGGCCAGGCAGCGCACGATTTGCCGTCGGAGATCGGGTGTTCGGCCTGGTCGGTGGCGGCGGTTACGCCGAACAGATCGTGAGCCACGAGCGCGCGCTCGCCAAGATTCCCGACGGCATGAGCTTCGAAGATGCGGGCGCCGTCGTCGAAGCATTCGTCACCGCGCACGACGCGATGGTGACGCAAGCGCAACTGAAGAGCGGCGAGCCGTTGCTGATCCATGCGGTCGGCAGTGGCGTTGGCACCGCCGCGGCGCAGCTCGGGCGTGCACTCGGCGCATTCGTGATCGGCACCGCGCGCACGCAAGACAAGCTCGATCGCGCACGCGCGCTCGGCATGGACGCGGGTGTGATCGCCCTAGGCGGCAAGTTTGCCGACGCCGTCCGGCGCGTTCAGCCGCAAGGCGCCGCGGTGATCCTCGAGCTCGTCGGCGGCGGTTACCTCGCCGAAGATCTGCGCTGCGTGCAGACGCTCGGCCGGATCGCGCTCGTCGGTCTCATGGCCGGCGCGAAGACCGAGCTCGATCTCGGCCTCGTGCTCACGAAGCGCGTGCGCATTCTCGGCACCGTGCTTCGCGCGCGTCCGCTCGAGGAGAAGATCGCCGCGATGCGTGCGTTCGAGACGCAGGTCGTACCGCTGCTCGCGCGCGGCGTCGTCAAACCGGTGATCGATTGTGTGATGCCGCTCGCCGACGCCGCGAAAGCGCACGAGCGCATGGCGAGCAACGCGGGCTTCGGCAAGATCGTTCTGCGCGTCGATTGATCAGCGCTCGCAGACGCGTGTCGTGATCACTTCGCACACGCGCAGCCGCCGACTTGATGACACGTGTCTGTCTCCTCGATGCACGTGTCACCGCACGGCTTGCCGGTCGTGCAGACCTTGCAGCAGTTGCTGCGTTCGCTCTGCTTGCACTCTTGCTCGCAGCTCGCCGCGAACATCATCACGAGGACGAACGACCAGCGCCTGTGCATGTCTCCATTATATGACGCCGGTCATGTCCATGACCTCGAGAACGAGTTGCGCGGAACCCTCGTAGCGCGGTGCCTCACCGCCGAACATCACACCGCCCGTGAGCTGCAGCGCCACACCATGCAGGCCTAACGTGAGGCGAGCCGTCGGACCGACGCCACGTAGGCCGGTCAGCTCCGCTTCGGCACCGAGATCGAGACCGGCGGAGCCGACCCGGTTTTGATACCAGCCGTACGTTGCCGCGACGGCCGTCGTCTCGCCTGCATCGGTGCGCGTGTCGAGCAGCACGCGCGTCACGCTCGAGCCCGGGAACAACCAGTCTGTCTGCTTCTCGCCCCAGGCGTAACCAATCGCGAAGCTGCCGACGCTGCCTTCGGTGCTCGAGCCACCACCGACGATCACGATCGGGGTGTGCACTTGCGTCGTCTCGACCTTGAACACGTCGGCGAGCATCGCGCCGAAGTCGGGCACGCCGCACGCGGCGGCGGGACGCGCAAATGCACTTGCAGCGATCGTGACGGCGGCGACGGCGAGCAGCTTCATGCACCTGTAGTACGCACGACGAATCGCGATTCACGGGGCGGGCGCGTGATCTTCACGTGAAGCGCGGTGCGCAACTCCGCGAATCGCGGCCCCGAGCGGCAGATTGCGAACCTCTCGGCACCACTCAGCTGACCCAACGCGTCGAAGATCTTGTCGGAATAACGTGTTATGTCGACATGGTGCACCCTGCCAGCGCACGGCTGATCGAGACCATTCGCGCGTCGATCATTGGCGATGATCACGCGCTCGAAGGACCCTACGGCCCGCGTCGCGTGACGTACGCCGACTACACCGCATCGGGACGCTCGATCACGTTCATCGAAGAGTTCATCCGCGAACAGGTGATGCCGCTCTACGCGAACACGCACACCGAGACGAGCGGCACCGGTGCGCAGACCACGCAGTTTCGTGAAGACGCGCGCGAGGTCATTCGCCGCGCTGTCGGTGGCAACGACGACGATTGCGTCATCTTCTGCGGCTCGGGCGCGACCGGCGCGATCAACAAGCTGATCGACATCCTCAACCTGCGCGTGCCGAACGATCTCGACGCGCGCTACGAGCTCACGTCGCGCATTCCGGAAGCCGAGCGCCCGGTCGTGTTCATCGGTCCGTTCGAGCACCACTCCAACGAGCTGCCGTGGCGCGAATCGATCGCCGACGTCGTCGTGATCCACGAGGACGGCGACGGCCACGTCGATCTCGCGCACCTCGAGCAAGAGCTCGTGCGCTACGCAGGCCGCAGCCTCAAGATCGGGTCGTTCTCCGCCGCGTCGAATGTCACCGGCATCGCCACCGACACGCGCGCGATCTCGACGCTGCTCCACCAGCACAACGCGCTGTCGTTCTGGGACTACGCCGCCGCCGGGCCGTACGTCCAGATCAGCATGCACGAGGACGACACGCTCGCGTACAAGGACGCGGTCTTCATCTCACCGCACAAGTTTATCGGCGGACCGCAGACGCCGGGCGTGCTCGTCGTCAAGCGCAAGCTGCTCGTCAACACGGTGCCTGCGTGTCCGGGCGGCGGCACGGTCGCATACGTCAATCAAGAAGAGCACCGCTACGTCACCGATCCGGTGATTCGCGAAGAAGGTGGCACGCCCGCGATCATCGAGTCGGTACGCGCCGGCCTCGTGTTCCAGCTCAAGGAAGCCGTCGGTGCCGACGCGATTCGCGAACGCGAGGTCGATTTCATCCAGCGCGCGATCGCATCGTGGTCGGCGAACCCGAACATCGCGATCCTCGGCAACAAGAGCGCGTGGCGACTCTCGATCGTCTCGTTCATCGTGCGCCATCGCGAGGCGTACCTGCACCACAACTTCATCGTCGCGCTGCTCAACGATCTGTTCGGCATCCAGTCGCGCGGTGGTTGCGGGTGCGCCGGACCGTACGGTCATCGCCTGCTCGGCATCGACGTCGAGACAAGCAAGGAGTTCGAGCGCGAGATCGTGCGCGGCTGCGAAGGGATCAAGCCGGGCTGGGTACGCGTCAACTTCAACTACTTCCTGTCCGAGACGCAGTTCCAGTTCCTGCTCGACGCGATTCATCTCGTCGCGAACGACGGCTGGCGCCTCCTCCCGCACTACACGTTCGATCCGGACACCGGCGAGTGGCGCCATCGCGCGCACTCGAGGAAGCATGTGATGAGCCTCGCCGAGGTCTCGTATCGCACGGGCAAGATGGAGTACCGCTCGCGGCACTCGACCGAGCCCGAGTGGGCGCTGCCGAATTACATCGACGAAGCGAAGAAGATCATCAGCGCGACCGCCGACGAGTTCCGCACGTTGCAGATCAAGGAAGCCGAGCGCAGCGAAGACTTCGAGGAGCTGCGCTGGTTCCCGCTGCCGAGCGAAGTGCTCGAAGAGCTACGCGGTCAACCGACCGGTCGCCACGCGGCGCTGCTGCGGCCGTAATCGGCCGCGAGCGGTCAGGTTGCTCAGTCGCCGCCGCCGCTGCGCGACACAAAGCGCACAGCGAACAGAAGCTGTACGTCGTAGGCCGTGTAATCGAGCGGGATGAAATCGCCCGGATTGTCGTCGTCATGCGTGCTGATCGGGATCGCAAGCTCGCCGCCGACCTCGAGCCCACCGACCTTCGCCCATAGGCCACCAGCAAACTCGAAGCCGAGGCCAACGTCAGTATCGGACTGATCGCCGACAACCGAGTCGATATTCACGTATGCGATGTCAGCGCCGATGCCACCACGCGCTGAGAACGCGAGCAGGTTGCTGATGTTGTGGTGGATAATGCCGCCTGCCATCAAGCGGAAGCGATGTGCAGAGACATCTGCGAACTGATTGTTCTCGTAGTCGGTATTCATCGGCGCCCACTCAGCGCCGAAGAAGAGTCCCAGTTCTTTCGGAAACGCACCGGCTCGGAGGGCTAGGACGGGGCTCGTTTCCACGTTGTTCGTGTAGTCGTCATCGCCTGCCGGAATCGAAATGCCGCCAGCCAGCTCGACGTAGCTGTCGGCGTGGGCGACCACGGGAGCACAGAGCAAGGCCAGGGCAATAATGGCTCTCATCCCCCTGAGGGTAACGCTGTCATCCGCGGGACTCGCAATGTCACCTGGCGGTAGACAACGTTCATGTCCGGATCCCGGGCGATCTCGCCGGGATAGGCATGGCACACGCCGTGCTCAATGCACCAGCACGAAGGAGCATCCCACCATGAAAACCATTTCGGAAGTTGAACTGGCAAACGTGACCGGCGGCAAAGTTCCCGACGCGACCTCCGTCACGCCCGGCAGCAGCAGCAGCTCGAACAATGACGCGGTGATGTCGGCGCTCAATGGCATCCAGTCGTCGCTGAAGGACCTGCAAAACCCGCAGGGCCTGTTTGGCGGCAACAACGGCCTCTTGTTCATGACGATGGCGTTCGCGATGAGCCGGCGCAGTGAAGTCGTCGTCTACGGCGGTGGCCCGCGTCGCGGCTACAGCTGGCGCGCCTACTGGTGAACGCGCAGCTCATGCGCGGCGAATCGCGGCCACGATGAGGCCGTGAAACTGTTCGCCGGCATTGCGATAGATCCAGCCGACGTGCGCGCGACAGTTGCCGCACGCGGCGACCTGCCACGTCCATCCCGGAAACCACGAGAACGCACTCTCCGTCGGGCCGAGATAGAGGCAGCCAGGCGCCGCGTTGAAGCAGCCGATGTGGTGCACGAAGCCGCCCGGATTCACGAACGTATGCTCGTGCGCGCCGGCCATCTCGATGCGGTGATCGTCGTCGGAGATGCGATGGCCGCACACCACGCACACGAGTGCATGTTCGTCGCGGCCTACCCGGTCGTTCACCGACTTCGGTGACGATCTGCGGTCCCTCTCGCGATCGAGCAGCACGAACCGAGTGTAGAATGACTGCTCCATGTCGATGGCCGCCGATCGCATCCTGCCGCTGTGTGAGTTGTTGCTGGGCGCCGCATACGCGGACAAGGAGCTCAAGGATCAAGAGAAGGACGAAGTCCGCTCTCTCCTCGAGGGACTTGCCGGCGAGCTGCCGACCGAAGTCGAGATGAAGATCGCGAGCTTCGATCCCGGCTCGTTCAAGCTCGAGACCTCCGCCGCCGTGTTCAAGGCGGACAGCGAAGACGATCGCAAGAAGCTCCTCTACCTCGTCGCCGCTGTGAACGAAGCCGACGAAGAGATCGACTTCGCCGAAGACGAATACCTGCGTGACCTCGCGAGCGCGCTCGCCCTACCGAAGTCCGCGCTCGATGGCCTCACGGTCGAGATCGAGACCGAAGAGCTCAAGGAAACGTTCAAGCAGGTCCGCAAGGGCCCGCCGCCGCCACCGCCGAGCGCGAAGAGCAAGTCCGTCGACATCGACATGGACTGAGCGCCTCGCGCGCTTCACTCTGCGAGCGCTCTCGCGGCCTTCCGCGATCGAGCTTGACGATCCGCAGCGCGCTGATCAAAATGGCCGCGCTTACGCGGAGGTTTGTCATGTTGCTCCTTGAACCCTCCCGCGCCGTCGCCGAGTAATCGCGACCGCGCGGACATTCACTCATCCGAACGGCTGGATTCATCCGGCGTGGCATCGCCATGCCCGAGGAGCAACATGCACAACCGCAAAGACTTGCAGCTGTGTCGACAGGTGTACGACGCACTGACCTACGCGCTCGCCGACATCGAGGATCTGATGATCCTCGATCTCGTGCTCGCGTCGGTCGTGCCGGCACCGAGCGCGGCACGCTTGCAGGTGACGCTGGTGCCTGCTCACGACAACGTCGACCCCGAAGAAGCGCTCGCGCGCGTCAAAGAGGTCGCCGACGAATTGCGTGAAGAGGTCGCCGCCGAAGTCACCCGCAAGCGCGCACCCGAGCTCGTGTTCCGCATCGGTCACCGCGACGAGCTGTAACCGCCAAGGCGGCCGAGATCCGTTGCCGGGTCTCGGCCGTCTTCTCTTTTCAACCGCCAAGACGCCGCAGACGCCAAGGCAGAATCAATTATCCGGAGAAGATGACTCGACGGATCCCCTGGCGAAGCAGCGGGACGTTGAAGTTGATGAGCAGGCCGAGCTGAAACGCGCCGGCTCTCAAATACGAAAGCACTTGTGCCATGTGGATTGGTGCAAGCGATTCGCCGGCCTTGAGCTCAACGATCAAGATGTCGTCGACCAACAGATCGACCTGCATGCTCGGGAGGCGATGGCCCTTGTACTCGAGCTGAAGCGGTACCTGGCGACGGACGGGTATTCCGCGCAGCTGCAACTCCACCATCATCGCTGATTCGTAAACCTGCTCGAGAAAGCCTGGTCCAAGAGCGCGGTGCACGTCGATCGCAGCACCGATCACTGTGTTTGCACAGCGATCGAGCTCTTCCGTCGGCTCCGGATGAAGAAGTTCTCTGAGCTTGGCGTCTGCGGCGTCTTGGCGGTTCATTTCCGGCTTGTCGGCCAAGCACGCAGCGAGTTGCGCACTATTCGTCGAGATACGGAAACCGGCTTGGCGGTTCCGCCCGCGCGAGCAGCTTCGAGATGCCGAGCGCGAGCACGATCATGAAGAAGAACTGATCAGCGAGCAGCGGCAGGCCCGGATAGTAGAGGCCGCGCGCCTTCCAATAGCCAGGCACCAGCCAGAGTGCGAACACGATGGCCAGCGTGATGCCGACCGACACGAGGCGCACGCGATCGGTGTGCTTGTCGCGGCGGCGGCGATCGATGTCGCGCAGTAGCTCGACGTGCCGCTCGTTCTCGAGATCGAGCAGGCCGTCGTAGCTGCACGTCGCGCAGCGATCACCGTCGGCTTGACGGTGACCGCATTCGGGGCACGCGAGGTTCACGCGAGCTTGGCGCTCATCGTGATCGGCGTCGCGGCGAGGGCGCGCGAGATCGGGCACCCCTTCTTCGCGGTCTCGGCGAGCGTCTGGAACTGGTCGGCCGAGACGCCCGGCACCTTGCCGACGACGTCGAGGTGGATGTTCGTGATCGTCCAGCCCGGCTCCTGCTTCTCCATCGAGACGGTCGCAACCGTCTTGAGCTCGGTCGGATCGAAGTTCGCGTTCGTGAGCTGGAAGCTGAGCGCCATCGTGAAGCAGCTCGCGTGCGCGGCGGCGATCAGCTCTTCGGGGTTCGTACCCGCCTTGCCGTCCTCGGACGTGAAGCGCGTGTTGACGCTGTACGGCTGCTCCTTGAATGCGCCGGAGAGCGTCGAGATGGTGCCGGAGCCCGTCGGGCCCTTGCCGTGCCAGACGGCCGTGCTGGTTCGCTTGAGTGCCATGGTGTCCTCCGCGCGCACGTATACCGCGAGTCGCGCGGGAGTGACTGCTCAGCGTGTCCAGAGCGCAGCGATCCCGAAGTGAAACAGACGTGAGTCTTCGGTCATGAAGTTCGCGGTCGGGCTCCAGGCGCCGCCAATTTCGGGGAGAACGGCCCAGCGACGGCCGACTTGCCAGCGAAAGCCGATCGATTCGCCGATGAACGGGATGTCGACTGGGTTTGCGCCACTCGAGTAGAGGCGGTGATAGCCGCCGTCGATCGAGAGCACGAGCTGATGGCGGCCGAGCTCGATGCCACCGATCACGGGAACCGACGCGTAGATGTCTTCGATGTGCGCGCCCCCGACTGCCGTGAGGCGATAGCCGACGCCGCTGCCGACGGCGAGCGACCACCGGCCGCGCTCGGCGACGCGCATCTTGCCCGCGAGCTCGATGCTGCCGGTTGAGGCGACCGGGGTCGGCAGGAACGTGGTGTTGACCTGGACCTCGAAGCGTTCGTCGAGGCCGCGGCGCGCGGCGACTGCGAGCTCGGGCAGCGGCGCGACACCGCCGTCGCCACCGCCTTCATCGATGCCAACGGTGCCGGCACCGGAGACTTGCGCGCCGAAGAGCCACTCGGTGTGACCGGGCGGTGCGATACGCGTCGTGCGGTACGTCGAGCCTGCACCGCAGCCCGAGACGAGCGCGGTCGCGGCGGCGAGGCCGATCGTCGCGAGCAATGCGCCGGACACTGCGGCGGTTGCCGTTTGTGCGCGCGCGGTCACGAGCCCACCGCCGAGCCAACCGCCTCGGAATAAGTGACAACCGCGCCGCACATTTCTTGGTCGGTGCCCCAGTGGATCGTCTTCGGTGTCTGCTGGTGGCCGTTGACGATCTTCTGGTTTGCTTGCGTGTTGTCCCAGTGACACTCGACGTAGAGCTGATCGCCCTTCGAGAGGACGACTGGTGTCTCGAAGTAGTAGTCGGCCATCCAGTGGAAGTCCCAGTCGGGGATGTTGAGCAGGCATTCGGTCGAGCCGTCGGCGCGCAGGATTGCAACGCGACCGATCGAGCCGAGCTCGTGCATGTGCAGCATCACGTTGTGGATGTGGATCGGCTCGCCTTTGGTGAGAACCGTCGGGTCCCAGGCGAACCAGACCTTGGTATCGGGCGCGCCGGCAGGAATCTCCATGCCGTCGCCGATGAACCACAACGGATTGCCGGCCGCGGTGCCGCGCTCGACGCGCTCGACATGGTCTTCGAGCATGATGTCGATCGAGCTCTGATCGGCCGCGATGCCGTGACCGGTGTCGTAATGGACGTTGAGCAAGATGCGCGTATGCGCGGGGAGCTTGCGGCCGACACCGTCGGGCAGCAGGCGCGGCAGCACGCCGGGTTGCCAGCCACCGATGTATTGCGCATCCGATCCGAATTCGCTCGCACCGTCGCCCCAGCAGTCCCAGCCCGGGCGTCCGTCTTCGCCGTCGCGCTTCGCGAGCTCGGCGGCGTGATCTTCGTCGACTGCAGCGACGATGATGTGATGGACCTCGCCGCGCACGCCGGGCTTGAAGTCGAAGCCGGTGATGTAGCGATCGCGCGGGATGTCGTCGTGGTCGAGCAGAAAGCAGCGAATCTCGTCGGCACCGATCTTCGGCTGCGGGATGAACGGGACGTGCATCGTCGCCGTGAGATCGACGCGCGGCAGGCCGGTTGGGGGCGCGGGCACCGGCATCTGATCGGCGATATCGCCGAGCGCCATGCCCGAGCGCAGCCAGCGGAGCAGCGTGTTGCGTTCGGCGTCGCTGAGCGAGCGGTCCCAGCGATAGTGGTTGCAGCAATCGGCCGGTTGCCACGGCGGCATCCGGCGCTCGTCGACCGCCTCGGTGATCGCTTCGCGGATCGGGACGAAGTCTTGATACGTCGTCAGCGCGAACGGTGCGATGCCACTGTCGGTATGGCAGCCGGCGCACGTCGTCGTGACGAGCGGCTCGATGTCGCGATACCAGGTCGGCGTCGCGACGCCCGAGGTGCCGTCGTCGGCCAGCGCG
>DASUFX010000250.1:0-2608 GCA_036274355.1 Kofleriaceae bacterium
CGCGTGCGGCCGCGCTCGGTGGTGCAGATGCGGTCGCGGTGATCCGCGCGGCATGGCAAAGCGCTCCGGACCTGATCGGTAAGCTCGTGGAGGCAGTCGACGCCGGTGTGCGTGCGCGATAGTGCTTGCCGACTTCGTGTACTCATGACACTTTTATGGCGATGCTCGAGTTCTCGAAGATGCTCGGCGATGCGCGGCGCGTGCTCGTCGCCGGCTGCGGTGGTGGTTACGACGTACTCGGCGCGGTGCCACTGCGTCACGCGCTGCGAGCGGCGGGGATCGAGGTCCATCTCGCGTCGCTGTCGTTCGCGTACCTCAACGGGCTCACGAACGCGGTGCAAGACGCCGCGGTCCCCAACCTGTACGCGGTCGGCGCGAACGCGGCGACCACGCGCGCGTACTGCCCCGAAGCGCACCTCGCGAAGTTCTTCGATGCAGAGGACGGTGGTGCCCACGTGGTGTGGAGCTTCGACAAGACCGGCGTGCGTCCGCTCGCCGCGGCCTACCGCGCGCTGGTCGACCGTCTACATATAGATGCGATCGTGCTGGTCGACGGCGGCATCGATGCGGTACTGCGCGGCGACGAGACCTCGCTCGGCACGCCGTCGGAGGACCTCGCCACGCTCGCGGCCGCAACGTCGCTCGGCATCCCGGTGCTGCTCGCGTGCATCGGCATGACCGCCGAGCTGCGCGACGGCATCGCGCACGCCCAGGTGTTCGAGCGGATCGCCGAGCTGTCGCGCGAAGGCGCGTACCTCGGTGCGAGCGCGCTCGTCCCGGGCACGCCGGCGTGCGATGTCTACGTTCGCGCGGTCGAGGCCGTCTTCGCCGGGCAGTCGGAGCAGAAACAGAGTCATGTCCATCGCGTGATCACGCGTGCGGTGCGAGGCGAGTTCGGCGCGACTGCTCCGTATGTGTGGCTGTCGCCGCTGGCGAGCGTGTTCTGGTTCTTCGATGCGCGTGTGGTGGCGCGCACCCATTGCTTCCTCGACGAGCTGCGCGCGACCGACTCGATCTGGGACGTCGCCGCCCGCATCGAAGCGATCCGCAAGACGCTCTCGATCAAAGAGCGATCGACGATCCCGATTTGAAATGATCTGCGGTCCTCGCGCGTTTCAGCGGCGTGCGTTGCCCCTGTCTCTTTCTTCTCGCCGTCGGCTGCGGTCACGGCGACACGCTCGTCACGTCGAGTGCGCCGACGCCGACCGAAGCTGCGGTGCCAAAAGCCGAGCCCGCGTCGCCGTGCACATCCGGCGTGACGAAGCTCGGCCCGGGCCTCACCGCCGAGCAGCTGACGCTGATCGCAACGCCCGCTGCCGGTGCGCCATGCATCGACGTCGTGCGCGCGGACCTCGCGCATCATCGACTCCGCGTGCTCACCGCCGCGCGTGAAGGTCGATCGCAGCCGGCGCCGACCTGGCGCGAAATGTTTCACCTCGTCGCAGTGATCAACGCCGGCATGTTCCACAACGACGGCGATCCCGTCGCGCTGATCATCGAAGACGGCGTCGCGGTCTCTGCGGACAACAAGAAGTACCAGGGCTATCTCGCGTTCGATCCGATTGCGGCGACCGACACACCGGCGATCATGACGGGGCGCGACTGTCCCGGCTTCTCACTCGCTGACTTGAAGAAGCGCTACCGATCGATCGTGCAGGGCCCTCGCCTGCTCGGCTGCACAGGTGAGGCGCTGCCGTGGGCCGACAAGAAGCAGTACTCGTCTGCCGCGATCGGTCTCGATCGCATGGGTCGCGGCGTCTTCCTCCACGCTCGCGCCGCGGTCACGATGACCGAGCTCTCCCAGGCGCTCGCCTCGGTCGATCTCGTAGGCGCGCTGTTCCTCGAAGGCGGCCCGGAGGCCTCGCTGGTGGTGCGCGGCCCGGATGGCGAGCTATCCCGGGTCGGCAGCTACGAGACCAGCTTTGTCGA
Organism: Kofleriaceae bacterium; assembly: GCA_036274355.1. Classification (GTDB taxonomy): domain Bacteria; phylum Myxococcota_A; class Polyangia; order Haliangiales; family Haliangiaceae; genus JABFXX01. The sequence continues at coordinate 1,930 of DASUFX010000250.1, forward strand.
GAACGACACGAACCAATCGTTCTGGTGGCTTCCGAACGTCATCGGCCTGGAAACCCGGGATTAGTCGGCGATTACCACCCTACATCGCTGCCTGTTATGATCATCTGAATGGGTCCAAAAGATCCGGGTGACCACGCCACGATCGATCAATCGTGGGACGTGAGTGACGCGCGCAGTCCGGTCGATCTCGACACGGACCTGCAGGAGAAGGTCGACACGCCCGCCATCGATCCGCTCGAAGCCGCGCTGCAGACGTTCGAAACGCAGACCAGCGACAAGAATCCTGCGCAAGTGCAGGCCAATGATCGAACGGTGGCGGGCCTCGGCGTGACAACGCCTGCGCCGAGCCCGGTGCTCAAGACGTCCGCTCTCGATTACCCGCCCGATCTCTCGCCGCGCGCGTTCAATTCGCGAAATCCGCGCCCGCGGGATACCAAGCCGCCCGTCCTCCGCGAACCGGGCAAAGGTCCGGTCACGCTCGAGCGCGCGAACGAGCTGGCTCAGCCCGAGCGCTCGCCGTTCGATCTCGTGATGGAAGGCCTCGGCACCACGCCACGGCCGAAGGTTGAAGACAACCACGACCTCAGCCGGTTCGTGAGTACGTTCAGCGGCGACACGCCGCCGCCGGTCGCGATCGAGAATCCGCTGGGCTCGGCGATGGAGCCGGTGCAACGCAAGG
>DASUFX010000251.1:0-2062 GCA_036274355.1 Kofleriaceae bacterium
CGGAGGGGACGAGCCGCCCCCTGATGCCGCGACGGCGGAGGCCGACGCGTACGTGATGCCCGGCGAGGACTTCTGCAACGCGACCGATCCGCGCGCGATGGCCGTCGACGTCGTCGCGACGCCGGAGGCGGGCGAACAGCCATATCTCGCCGCGCTCGCATCGGCGCAGTCGTCGATCGACGTGCAGGTCTACTTGATGGGCTACGGCGGCATCCTCGATCAACTGCAAGCGAAGGCGCGCGCAGGCGTGGCGGTGCGCGTGATCCTCGATCGCGCGAAGGCCGACACGAACCAGAAGTACTTCGACATGCTCACCGCCGCCGGTGCGCAAGTGAAATGGAGCGACGCCCGCTTCGTCTACCAGCACTCGAAGTTCTTGCTGATCGACAACCAGGTCGCGGTGATCTCGACCGGCAATTTCAGCAAGACGTATTCGATCGACCTCGAGCGCAACTTCGTCGCAACCGATCGCGACCCCGCGGATCTCTGGGACCTGCACACGATGTTCGAGGCCGACTGGTCCGGCGCGGGTGCCACGTACACGATGCCGTGCACGCGCCTCGTCGTGTCGCCGATCAACGCGCGCGCTCGCATCGTCGATCTGATCAACAGCGCGCAGTCGACACTCGAGCTCGAGTCGATGCAGTTCGGTGACTCCGAGGTTCGCGCCGCCGTGAAATCCCGCGTGCAAAGCGGGGTCGTGGTGCGCGCGCTGCTCGCGGACGCCGACTGGATCTCGGCGAATACGTACGCCGCGCAATACCTGAAAGACCTCGCAGTGCCCGTGAAATGGATCCCGCACCTGCACACGAAGGTCATCATCGTCGACGGCGCTCGCGCGTATCTCGGCTCGGAGAACCTGTCGTCGAACTCGCTCGACAACAACCGCGAGGTCGGCCTCATCGTCACCGACCAAAGCTCGATCGCACCGCTCACGACGACGTTCGAGAGCGACTTCACCGCGGGTACGCCATTCTAGTTTCGTGGTAACCCTGCCTCGTGAGCTCGCGCACGTGGCAGATGATCGCGGCGTTCATCTCGATCGGCGTGATGGCATTCGTGCTGTTCACGTACGGCCTGCGCGATGACTCGCCACCACCGACGAGCAAGAAGACCGAGCAGCCGCATGCCGGTGCGCAGCACTTCACCGCCGAGAAGCCAGAGCATGAAGGCGGCAAGCTATCGCCGCTCCAGGTCTACGAGAACGCGAAGGTCGGCGAGTGGCGCGCGTACAACGTGATCACGGAGTCGTCGCTCGCGCAGACGTTCCATGCGATCGGACTCGAGACGATCACCAAGGTCGATGACAAGACGGTGTCGCGTGAGTTCAGCGGGCGCGTCGAAGAAACCGGCCAGGAACAGAAGCGGCCGTACGAGGATCGGCCGCGCCAGGGTCTGACGATCGATGAGCTCACGACCAACGATGTTGGCGGCTGGACGATCTACGAGCTCTCGATCACCGACGAGGATCACGCGATCGGCGGTCGCACGTTCAAGTGCAAGAAGCTGAGCTACGCGTCCAACGATCCGATGTTCCCGAGCAAGCGCACGCACACCGACGTGTGGATCTCGGCAGAGGTTCTGGGTGGCGGCATCGTCGAGGAGCGCGAGGTGCAAGAAATGCCGGAAGCGCGCTTCGTGATCACGCAGCAGCTGATCGGGTTTGGTCCCGACGACAAGACGACGACCTGGGGCGAGAGGCCGGCCGGACTCTAGGGCTCGTCACTGACCGTCGCGCAGCTCGGCGAGCGTGCGCCGCGTCAGATCGACGAGCAAAGGGCTGAGCTCGCGGAGCAGCGCGCGCGCATCGCCGACGAGGCCGCGGGTATCACTCACCAGATCGGGCAGTGCCTCGACCGTCGGTCGCAATAGCGCGAGCAGCGCGCGCGTGTCCTGCAGCGACTTCACCGCTTCTTCGAGGAGCGGCGTACCGCGCTCGAGAAAGCGACCGAGCTCTTTCCAGACAGACACGGACGTGCGGCGCTAGAGCTTCAGTGCCTGGACGCGCGCGGCCGTCATCTCGTGCAGCGTGCGCATCACGCTGTACGCGGTGAGCTCGGCC
>DASUFX010000252.1:0-6591 GCA_036274355.1 Kofleriaceae bacterium
CGTGCGGCGCTTGTGCCGGCACCGGACCGACGAGCGGCAACTGGCTCGTCACCTCGACGTAGGGCCCGGGATAGCCCGACCACTTCGACCAGCCGACGTCGAAGGCGGTCGCGAACGCCTCGGTCGTCCAGTGCACGCCGGCGAACACCTGGTGCGGCGTGAACGCGCCCTCGGCGCGCAGATCGAGATCGATCGGCTCGCCCGCGATCATCGTCCGCGCGGTCGTCGTGAACGGCGCCGAGAAGCGCTGGCGGTAAACCGCGCCGAACCGCAGGACCGGCGTGGCCTGCCATTGTGCGCCCGCGATCACACGCGCCACGGTCGGAACGCGCTCGTCGACCCGCGCATCGATCGCACGCGTCGAACCCTCGGCCGCCGTGATCGAGCCATCGAGGCTCGCGAGCACGTTGATCGCGGCGCCGATCGAGATGCCGCCGCCGAGCCGCGCGGCTGCGCCCGGCAACACCGCGATGCGTGCGAGCCGATCGCCGTAATACGGATAGAACAGCTGGTCGGGCGCCGGCGCGATGATGCGCGCGACGTTGTGAGGCAACAGGTGGAGCGCGATACCGACGCTGAAGCGGTCTTTCAGCGCGCCGCCGAGCGGTAAGCCGGCGCGGAACCCGAGCTGGAAGCCGACGCGCTCGGGAAGCTTCGCGCGCTCGTCGTTGATCGAGAGGTGCGAATACGCGCCGAGTGTGCCGACGATGAGCTCGCCGCCAGGCGTGGCGACGAGCCCGGCTGGGTCGTAGTAGAGCGCGGACGCATCATCTGCAGCCGCGACGCCGACGTTCGCCTGGCCTGCGCGCTTCGACGTCATCCCGAACACCTCGAGCGGGTTGGCACGCGCAGATGTGCTCGCGATCAGCACAGCGCACGCCAATGGCAAACGCACGAGGCCCACCGTTATTGGAAGGTGCCACATGTCGGCGTGAATAAATGGCCGGCGTGGCTTATTCTTATGGGCGGTGGAGGCCGCTACGCGCGAATTGGCGCCGGGCACGATGCTCGACGACAAGTACCGCATCGAAAGCTTGCTCGCCGTGGGTGGCATGGGCGCCGTCTATGTCGGCACCCATACCCAGCTGCGCAAGAAGGTCGCGATCAAGATCCTCAATCCGCAGCTGAACAGCCCCGCGATGATCGCGCGGTTTCAGCGCGAGGCGATCACCGCGTCGCAGATCGGTCACGAGGGCATCGCGCAGGTCACCGACCTCGGTACCAGTCGCGACGGTGAAGCGTTTCTCGTCATGGAGCTGCTCGAAGGCGAGTCGCTCACCCGGCGGTTGCGCGCTGCGGGACCCATGGCGATCGAGCAGGCGTGCGAGCTCGGCTGCGCGATCCTCGCGCCGCTGCAAGCCGCGCATCAGGCCGGCGTCGTTCACCGCGATCTCAAGCCCGACAACGTGTTCCTCGTGCGCCAGAGCCGCGGCGAGCTGGTCAAGCTGCTCGACTTCGGCATCTCGCGCGCGGCCGGTCTCGATGCCGAGATGCGGCTGACGAACACCGGCGTCGTGATGGGCACGCCGTTCTATATGTCGCCCGAGCAAGCCCGCGGCGATCACGAGGTTGGTCCCGCGTCGGACATCTACTCGTTTGGCGTCATCCTCTACGAAATGCTCGTCGGCGGGCTGCCGATCACGGGCGAGAACTACAACCAGCTCCTCTACAAGGTGATGACCGGCGACTACGTGCGCGCGCGCCAGCGCCGGCCAGACATTCCCGAGGCACTCGACGACATCATCGCGATGTCGATGGCCCTCGAGGCCGACATGCGGCCGCCGAGCGCAGCCGAGCTCGAACACGCGCTGCTCCAGTTCTGCCGGCCCCAGTTTCGCGATCACATGATCCAGCGCATCTCGTCGGCGGGCATCGTGTTCGGCACGTCGCCGCCGCATCGCCGGTCGCAGCCCGCGGGCGTGCGACTCGATCAGGGCACCGATCCGACGCTCGTCGCACCGAGCGCGATCATTCCGCCCAAGAAGCGCTCGAAGCTTCCGTTCATCCTCGCGGGCATGCTCGTCGTCGGCGGTGCGGGCGCTGCCGTCGTGGCGATGCAGTCCGGCAAGGAGACGAAGCCACTCGACACGAAGACCGAGCCGGCGGTCGCGGCGACACCGACACCAACACCACCGCCGGCGGCTGCGCCGACGCCAGCTCCCGTTCCTGCGCCGCCAGCAGCACCGACGACGATCACGCTCAAGTTCGCGGTCGATCCCGCAACCGCAGTGATCACGGTCGATGGCAACGCAGTGAAGAACGGCGAGCTCGTCGTCGAGAAGGATGGCGCCGAGCACGCGCTCAGCGTCACCGCGCCGGGCTTCAAACCGCACGACGAGAAGCTCGCGTTCGACGAGAGCCAGAAGCTCGTCATCCATCTCGACAAGGTCACGAAGGCGGCAACGCCGACGCGGCCGCGTCCGACGAAGCAAGACAAGCCAGACAAGCAGGAAACCAAACACGACCGCATCGAGAGCGAGAGCCCCTACAAATGAAGCGCTTGCCGATCGACCTGCGCAACGCATTCGCGTTGCTGCGCGCCCCGGCAAAGCCGGGACTTGCGGTGATGGTGTTGTTCCTCGCGACGCCGGTCCTGGCGGCGCCGAAGCAAAACGAGCAGACGGCGGAACAGAAGGAGGCGGACCGTCACTTCAAGAGTGGCGTCGCGCTCTACAAGGAATCGAAGTACGCCGAGGCGCTCGCCGAGTTCGAGCGTGCGTACGAGCTCGTGCCGCACCCGCTCGTCCTCTACAACATCGCGACGTGCCATCGCGAGCTGTCGCACTACGGCGAAGCGGTGAAGTACTACCAGCGCTTCCTCAAGGAAGGCGCTGACAAGGTTCCGGCGGCGCGCCTCAAGGAAGCGCAGAGCGAGCTCGACGCCGTGCTTCAGCGCATCGCCCGCGTGACGGTCACGATCAAAGGCGGCGAGGGTGCGAAGATCATCCTCGACGGCGAAGACGTCGGCACGATGCCGATCGACGGGCCGCTGATCGTGCCGCCCGGCGAGCACCGGCTGGTCGTGCGCGCCGAAGGCAAGCAGGACGCCGAGCGCGCGATTCGCGTCGCATCCGGTGACGAGGTCCAGGTCACGCTGCAGCTCACCGATGCGCCGAAGACGGGTCTCGTCGAGTCGTTGCCGCCGCCGCCACCACCGCCGCCGAAACCGAAACGTTTTGCACTCGGCGCAGCGGTCGGCACGAACCTGCTCAACGTGCCCGAGACCGGCGCACCGACGCTCGGCGTCGGCTTCAAGGTTCACCCGCACATGATGGTCGGCGTCGATGCAACGCTCGTCGCGTACGCGGCGATGCCGAACGTTCGCGTGCGGCTCGCCGGCGACCAGCTGTCAGTCCACGCGACGGTCGCGATTCCGATCGCGTTCAACGACGGCAACATGAGCGAGACGTTCGTCGCCGGTGCCGCCGGCGTCGGCGTGCGGTATCGCGCGACGCCCGCGCTCGCGTTCCGTCTCGAGGGCTTCGCGAGCTACGGCTTCTCCGACCATGGCTTCACGCTGCCCGCATTCTTCGGAGGTGAGCTGTGGTTTTGAGACATGCGCTCATCAGCCTGGTCCTGCTCGCAGGCTGCAAGCAGTCGCTGTTCGACAGCCATGGCGAGCCAGACGCGAGTACCGGCGATGGCGGTAACTTTCCGTCGAGCTGCCCGGCGACCTGTCTCGGTGATGCCGCGGCGGACTTCGGGATGCCGAGCTGGCGTTACCTCGACGACACGCGCAACCGCGCGTGGGCGCCGATGACGATGATGGGCAACGACTTCGTGGGCATGGACAACAACCGCATCTGGTCGTGTCGCAAGGACGGTTCGCCCGAAGCGTGCAAGATGCTGCCGGGCGCACTGCTCGTGACGAACTCGGGCACGTCGACCGCCGCCGATCCGGCGCTGTCGTTCACCGCGACCGCCAATCAGGTCATCCAGCTCTCGGTGCGCGTCTACGTGCCGATGGGCGCGCAGCAGCAGGAAGTGCGGCTGTACCGCAACGCGCGCGAAGACTCGCTGTTCACCGGGCTGGCGCCAGCGGGCGGCACGTTCGATCGCGCGATCACCGTCGACGCTCTCAACGGCGACCGCTTCTACCTCTCGGTCGGCGGCTCGACGGCCGGTGCGACCGAGAAGATCGGCGTGCACTTCTACGTCAACGCGACGACGGATGCATTCCCGAAGGACTGCCAGCTCGCGCTGCCGTTCGCCGGACCGATGGCGAACACGACCGATAACGTGTGCGGCGTAGATTTCGCGTACAAGAATGCGGACACGGCGGCGACGTGGGCACTCGGTCAGCCGCCATTCCCCGAGATGGGAACGTCCGCCGACATCACACGGGACAAGTACTTCGTCGGCAGCGACGTGCTCGTGCGGAGCGGTGACACGACGACGCAGCTGTGGCTGCGCCACGACGCGTTCGTCGATACGTACGGCACGGTCGTGTTCTCCGACGACGACCTCGATAACACCGGCGGCCTCACGATCTACGTGGCCAACACGTCGCCGCCGAAGCTAGGCGCCGAAACCTGTACGGTCGTCACCCAGACGACGCTCGACTTCGCATGGGCGGAGGGCACGTATCCGGACGACCATGCGTGGCACTTCGTCCGTGTCGTTCACACGAACGGCATGGTGAAGATCTGTGTCGACGGTGCGCGCACCGCGAGTTACGCGCTCCCGGCCGGCAAGATGCAGGGCATGTATCCGCCGTGGCTCGGTCGCAACCTGAACTGGACGCCGACTGGCGGATTCCTCGACGGCGCGATCGACGACGTGCGCGTGTTCACCGGCGCGCTGCCCTGCGAGTAGTACACTGGTGGCGTGAGCACGTTCGCGTGTGGGCATTGCGGTGCGAGCCTCGCGTTCGATCGCGTGCGCACCGAGACGTGCCCGTTCTGCGCGAGCCCGAACTTCGTCGAGCGGCCGCCGGCCGCGGGCCAGCCCGATCCGCAATTCGTCGTCGCGTTTGTCGGCGATGCCGAGGTCGCCCGCCGCGCGCTCGATCGCTGGCTCGGCAGCCGGTCTATGTTCGCCGACTCCGCACTGCGCCGGGGACGGGTCGAGGCGATGCGCGGGATCTACGTGCCGGCGTATCTCTACTCCGCGGTCGCGCACACCGACTACACCGCGCAGATCGGCGAGCACTACACCGAGAGCGAGGAGTACACGCACACGACGCCCGACGGCAAAACCGAGACGCGTACGCGGACGGTGACCCGCACCGAGTATCGACCGCTCTCCGGCTATCACGTCGGCTACGTCACCGACGTCGTCGTCAGCGCATCGCAAGGTTTGTCGAACGACGAGCTCGGCCGCATCGAGCCGTTCGATTTCAAGCAAATGCGGCGCTTCGAGCACGCGCTCGTGTCGGGCTGGATCGTCGAGGAGCTCGCGTGGACCGCCGACGAGTGCCAGCACGCCTGCCGCACCGAAGCCGTCGATCATGTCGGCAGCAAGCTGCGCCGCTTCATGCCGGGCGATAGCTACAGTGATCTGTCGTGGCGCACGAACGTCGCGTGGGAATCACTCGATCCGATCCTCGTGCCGGTCTGGGTGCTCGCGCTGCGCTATCGCGACAACAAGGACCCGCTGCGTGTCGTGATCAACGGGCAGACCGGCCGAGTCGGCGGCAGAGTGCCGCTGTCGTGGTGGAAGGTGACGATCGGCGTCATCGTGCTCGCCGCGATCGCCGCAGCGATTGCCTACCTCATCTACACGAGGCAACGATGACGGTCGCGGTCGCTGCTGCCGTCGGCTGTAGCCGCTGCGCGAGCCCGCTCGAAGACGGCGACCTGCGCTGCGCCGTCTGCGCGTTGCCGGTGCCGGTCGCGCCCGCGCGCATCGACAAGGTGCGCGTGCAGGTGTTGCGCTGCACGTGGTGCGGCGCTGCGATCGCGTACGACGCGAACCATCAGGCACCCAGGTGCGGTTTCTGCAGCTCGGTGATGACGATCGAGCAGCCGGTCGATCCGATCGAAGCAGCGACGCTGCGCGTGCCATTCCTCGTCGATCGTGAAGCGGCAACCGCCGCGCTTCACACCTGGCTCGGCAAGCGCGGTTACTTCGCGCCGGCGACGCTGCGCGACGAGGCGGTGCTCGAGACGATCACGCCGCTGTGCTGGGCCGCGTGGGTCGTCAACGCCGAGGCGGTCGTCGCGTGGACGGCCGATTCTGACTACGGCTCCGGTCAGTCGCGCTGGGCTCCGCACTCCGGCCACGTCAAACAATCGTTCGGCAACATCGTCGTGCCCGCGTCACGTGGTCTGCGCCACGACGAGTGCACGTCGCTCGTGCCGTACTACGACCTCGCTCGCCTCGTTCCCGTCGACGCGGCGGAGATTCCCGGCGAGGTGCCGGCGATGGTCGAGAGGTTCGACGCGCAGCGCTCGGCCGCCCGCCAGCACGTGAGCCGTGCGATCGAAGCGCTCGCGAAGGTGCGCGTGCAGAAGTCGGAAGTGCCGGGCCGCCGCTTCCGCAACGTGCATGTCGCGTGCTTGCTCGAGCGGCAGACCACCGATCGCGTCGCACTGCCGGCGTGGGTGCTCGCGTATCGCTACCGCGGCTCGCCGTATCGCGCGATCGTGC
>DASUFX010000253.1:0-4493 GCA_036274355.1 Kofleriaceae bacterium
ACAACGTCGACGCCGCGATCACGCTCAGCGAGCTTCTAAAGGCACTCGGTCACGAGCCGCTCGTGGCGCACGATGCGCCGACAGCCCTCGAGCTCGCGCGCGAAGAAGCGCCCCAGCTGGCACTCGTCGATCTTGGCTTACCGCTGCTCGATGGCTACGAGCTGATCGCGCGGCTGCGCAATCTTCCCGGTCTGCACTCGATCCCGGCGGTCGCGGTCACTGGCTACGGCCAGCAAAGCGATCGCGATAGGAGTCAGGCGGCGGGCTTCGATCGCCACGTCGTCAAGCCGGTCGGTCTCGACGACCTACGCACGCTGCTCGCATCGCTGTAGGATTCGGCGCGATGCCGAAGCTCGAGGTGAATGGGACAACGCTGTACTACGAGGACACTGGACCGGGCTCGACCGGCGAGACGATCGTGTTCTCGCACGGGCTCTTGTGGGGAACCGAGCTGTTCGAACCGCAGATCAATGCGCTGCGCGGACGCTATCGCTGCATCGCGTGGGATCACCGCGGGCAAGGCAGGAGCGCCGAGGATCCGCATCGCCACTGCATCGGCATCGAGCTGGTGTGGCAAGACGCGGTCGCGTTACTCGACGCGCTGCAGATCAAAGGCGCGCACTTCGTCGGGCTGTCGATGGGCGGTTTCGTCGGCATGCGCGTCGCGGCGCGGCGACCGGATCTGGTGAAGAAGCTCGCGTTGCTCGAGACCTCGTACGAGCCTGAACCGACCGCGAACGTGAAGCGCTATCGCCTGCTCAACACGATCTACAAGACGATCGGGCCGCGAGTCATCGCGAGCAAGGTCGCGCCGATCATGCTCGGCAAGTCGATCATCAATGATCCATCGCGCAAAGGCGAGGTCGCGAGGTTCGTGAAGCTGATGACGCGCCGGCGCGATATCTGGCGCGCCGTCAACGGCGTGATCGATCGGGCAGGGATCTCGCAGCACGAGCTCGCCCAGATAAGCGCGCCCACGCTCGTCGTTGTCGGAGATGAAGATGTGGCAACACCGCACAGTAAGGCGGAGCAGATCGCCACAGCGATCCGAGGTGCGCGACTTGTCACGATTCCTCGTGCAGGACATTCGTCGCCCGTCGAAGAGCCCGTTGCCGTCACTACAGCATTGGAGTCATTCATTGGGGGCTAGGACTCACTAACGCTCGCCTGTGTACGTAGTCCACGGGTACAACTGCATTCGAGGCGGTCGCGGGTTTGCAAAGAAGCCGAACGTGACGGATGCGGATGCCAACCTTCCAGCAACGAGAAACGCCGGCCGAGCGCGAGGGAGCGGCCGACCTGTGAGCGAAGTCCGCGTCGTGATCCAACGCGAGGCAGACATCGTGCTTGCACGGCAAGCCGGTCGGCAGCTCGCAGCACAACTGGGATTCTCGGTTAGTGATCAGACGCTGATCGCGACCGCGATCTCCGAAGTCGCGCGCAACATCGTCGTGTACGCGGTGCACGGCGAGATCGTGCTCATGCGCTTCGACGACGGCGATCGCATCGGTATCCAGGTGCAAGCCGTCGATAACGGGCCGGGCATCGACAACAAAGAGCTCGCGATGCGCGATGGCTATTCGACGAAGAACAGCCTCGGGCTCGGGCTACCCGGCGCACGCCGCTTGATGGACGACTTCGCGCTCGATTCGGAGGTCGGGCGCGGGACGACCGTCACGATGAAGAAGTGGAAGCGCTAATGGCGATGACGCGGCCAGACCCCAAGCGCATGCAGCTCGAGCACGAGTACTCGAGCGCGTTGCGCGATTGTGTCGGCGGTGCAGGAGAGGTCGCGCTCTCGCATGCGTACGAGCTGGGCCGCATGGCAGCCGGCACCGGCATCGGTGTCGTCGAGCTCGCCGCGATCCACGACACGGCGTTGCGCGAGGTGCTCGGCCAGAGCGCCCCGCCACCCGAAGTCGATCAGTTTTTCGCCGAGGCGCTGTCGCCGTTCGAGATGACGCATCGTGGTTTCCGCGAGGCGAACGAACGACTCGAGGCGGCCGTGCGCGAGCTCGAATCGTTCAGTTACTCGGTCTCGCACGATCTACGTGCGCCGCTACGCACGATCAGTGCATTTACCCAGGCGCTCGCCGATGACCTGCGATACCAGCTCGACGACAAGGCGAAAGATCATCTGAGACGCGTGCTCGCGGCTGCGGCGCGGATGAGCGACCTGATCGACGCACTGCTCGAGTTGTCACGAATCAGCCGCCAGCCGCTCGGCCGTCACGCGGTGGATATCTCGGCCGTCGCACTCGCCGCTGTCGATGACCTGCGGCGCCGAGACGTCACGCGGAAGCTTGGCGCGACCGTGCAGGCCGGCCTTGTCGCCGAGGCCGACGGCCGTCTCGTCCGCATTCTGTTCGACAACCTGATCGGGAACGCCTGGAAGTTCACCGCGAAGACGGAAAACCCTCACGTCATTGTCGGCGCCGAACGGCGGGACGCCGAGACCGTATTCTTCGTGCGCGACAACGGCGCCGGATTCGACATGACGTACGTCGATCGCTTGTTCACGCCGTTTCAACGGCTGCACAGCGAGCGCGAGTACGGCGGCACGGGCATCGGGCTCGCGACCGTGAAGCGAATCGTCGAACGTCACGGCGGAAGAATCTGGGCCGAGAGCGCAGTCGGTCAGGGTGCGAGTTTCTACTTCACACTCCCCGCGTAGCGCGGGTGCTAACGTGCACCGCAACTCAAGACCTATGTCGGCCGAAGAACATAAAGAGCCTCTCGAGCTGATGCCGATCGAGCGCGAGCTGCTCGCGCGCATGTCGCACGAGCTGCGGACGCCGCTCAACGCGATCATCGGCTTTGCGGAGCTGCTCTACGACGGTCACGTCGATCCGGCGTCGCTGCAGCACAAGGAGTTCATCGGCGACATCCTCGCCAACGGGCGCCATCTGCTGAAGCTGATCGACGACGCACTCGGCCGCGTGAACACGGACGAGTGACGATGCGTGAGCGCGTATTGATCGTCGACGACAACCCGACGAACTTGAAGCTCGTCTCGTTTCTCGTGAAGGCGAACGGTTACGAGGTCGACACCGCGATCGATGCCGATGCCGCCATCGCGGCGATCGCAGCGCAGCGGCCGCGCGTGATCTTGATGGACCTCCAGCTGCCGGGCATCGACGGGCTCGAGCTGACGCGCCGGTTGAAAGCAGACCCGGCGACGCGCGACATCTCGATCATCGCGGTGACTGCATACGCGATGAAAGGCGATCAGGAGCGAGCGCGCGCTGCCGGTTGCGACGACTACGTCACGAAACCAATCGACACCCGCGCGTTACCGGAGCTCATCGCGCGGTACGTCAAGGCGACGTAGAGCTGCGCCTCGTACGCGCTTGCGTTGGTTCAGAGGACGAAGCGCTGGTACGTCCAGATCGACGCGAGCACAGCGACCGCCCCGGAACCCGCGAACAGCAGCGCGCGGTAGGCGAACGTGTTGCGAATCCAGTAGAGGAGCGGAATCAGCGTGACGACGATCGCGGCCTGGCCAAGCTCGACGCCGATGTTGAAGCCGAGCAGTGCGCCGATCAGCTCGCGCGACGGGAGGCCGAGATCGATCAGCACGCTCGAAAAGCCGAAGCCGTGGAGCAGACCGAGCGCGAACGCGACCGCCCACCGCGCGTCGATGGCACGCACGAGGTTGTTCACCGCCGCGGCAACGACCGATAGCGCGATCGCGGTCTCGACGAAGCGCGACGGCAGCGTGAACAAACCGACCGCCGAGATCACGAGCGTGATCGAGTGGGCGAGCGTGAACGCGGTGACGATCTCGAATACTTCGACGCAGACGTCGCGCAGCGTCTTGCGGCCACCGCTCGGCCATACCGCCGGCAGGATCAAGCAGACGAGGAACAGGATGTGATCGATACCGATCCAGATGTGCCAGACGCCTTCGCGAACGAACGTGGCGAGCGAGGTCGTATTGCCGAGCTGCGCGGTGACCGGCGCGGCGTCGCGCACGATCAACGTCTGGCTGCCGAGGTGGACGAGGCCGCGATGCTGGGCATCGATGTCGAAGAACAGCGAGTACGCGATCGACAGCGTGCGCGGTGCGCAGTGGACGGTGAGCGGCGTCGACCAGTACGCGCCGTCAGAGAGATCGAGGAGCGACGGGTCGCCCTGCGTCAGCGCGCAGCCGGGGCCGAACCCGAGCCGGCTCGCGATGTACTCGCGCGTGCGCGGTGCGGCCGCCTCGAGCTCGCCCCAGGTCAGCCCGCCGTCGCCATCGTCGATCGAGATCGCGGCGTCGAGATCACGGACCGAGACATCGAGCCGGCCGACGAGCTGATCACCGTCGACATCGAGCCGGAGGTGCGCGTCGCTCGGCTTGTGCGCGAACGCAGGTGTGGTCGTCGCGACGAAGAACAGAATGGTCAGCCCACGAATCACGAGCAACCTCCGCGACGAAACATGTGGAGCAGAGTGGTGAGCGCTTCGAGCGCGGGTTGGGTCGGAGCCGTTGGCGATGCTTGGCTCCG
>DASUFX010000254.1:0-5667 GCA_036274355.1 Kofleriaceae bacterium
AGGACAAGGTCACCAAGGTTATCCGCGTCGGACCGGATCCGTGGCGCCTGTACATGTCGCATGACGGCAAGTACGGCATCACCGCGAACAACGGCGACAGCACGATCTCGATCATCGACATCGCGAAGAACGCCGTCGTCGCCACCTATCCGGTAGGCCCGGATCTCACGGGCATCAACTTCGCCGCAGGCAAAGCGTTCGTGATCAGCTCGACGACCGGCTTCCTCTACGTGTTCGACATGAGCACGCTTAAGCCCGCGGGCCGCATCAAGATCGGCAACAACCTGTTCTTGCAGACGGCGACGACCGACACGGCGGATCAAAAGCTGTATCTCGGCAGCGCGACGGACAACTCGGTCTACATCATCGACGGTGCGACCGAAGCCGTGGAGCGCGTGGCCAACGTGGGGCAGTTCCCGTGGGGCACCCACATCATGGACAGCAAGGACAACTACTGCCATTGATGAACGGCACGGCCGCAATACGCACTTTCCGTGCAACCGCGGTGCACGGCGGAAGGAGGGCGGCCGTCCTGCCCCTCGCTAGAATAGCGGGGTAGCCGCCATGCTCGAGTCGAATGAAGCCGCAGTCGTCGATGGTGCATTCTCGCTCGTTGTTGCTCGCGGGCCGGCTCGCCGGGCTCGCGTTGCTCGCCGTCGCGGCCGGGGCAGACTCGTCGCCGAGCGCGTTCGCTCAGGAGCCGCAAGCGCAGGCTTCCGACTCGCCGCCTGATGCCGCCGCTCCGCCGGCGCAAGGGTCCGGCGTTAGGGCGGCCACGCGCCTCGTGCGGCGCTCGGCCACGGCCGTCACAGAAGAGCAGGCCTCGGAGCTCACGCTGACGCTGACGGTCGCCGAATCGCGCCCGATTCAGACTTGGGTCCGGACCGCGGGCGTGCTGGATACCGCGGGCAAGGTCCTGACCGCGCAGTTGCGGCCGGCGGAGGCCGAGCTCGTCGAAGTCGGCCAGCGTGTGCGCACGTTCTCGGTCAACTCGCGCTCCCAGATGGTCCAGGCGAAGGTCACGCGGGTGACGCCTCGGCCCGGCGGTGCGACCGTTGAAGCGACCCTCGCCACCGCTGTGGCGAACAATGGGGCGCGCCATCTCATGGAGATCGTGACCGAGAAAGGACCGTTCCTTTCGGTGCCGAACGAGGCGATCATCGAAGAAGGCGAGTCCCAAGTCGTGTACCTCAAGCTGCCGAGCGGCGAATTCGCGCCGCGCACGATTCATACCGGCATCACCGGCGAGCTCTACACCCAAATCGTCGACGGCCTCGAGGATGGCGACGAGGTCGTCTCGATCGGCAGCTTCTTCGTCGACGCGGACAATAAGCTCAAGGGCGGGCCGACCGAGCCATGAATCCCGCGTTGTTCGAAGGCATCGTTCACGCGCGCTGGCTGATCGTTCTATTGATCCTGGCCGGCGTCATCGCGAGCGTGTTCGCGATGCGCGCCGCGCCGCTCGACGCGATCCCCGATACGTCCGATCCGCAGGTGATTGTCTACGCGAAGTGGGCGCGCAGCCCCGAGCTTCTCGAGGAGCAAGTCACCGAGCCGGTCGTGAAGGCGTTGATCGGCTCGCCGGAGGTGCGCTCGATCCGCGCGACGTCGCACATGGGCTATTCGTTCATCTACGTGATCCTGAGGAGCACGTCGGACCGCGCAGCCGTGCGCCAGCTGATCGCGGACCGCCTCGCGACGATCCGGCAGCTGCTACCCGCTGACGCCACGGTATCGATCGGGCCCAATGCGAGCGGCATCGGCTGGATCTACCAGTACGCGCTGATCGATCACGAGAAGCTGCGCGACCCGCGTGAAATGCGGCTGCTCAACGAGACGCAGCTCAAGCCCGCGCTGCAGGCGCTTCCGGGCGTGGCCGAAGTGGCTTCGGTCGGCGGGTTGGAGAAGCAGTACCAGCTCAAGCTATTTCCGCCTCTGCTAGCCGATGCGGGAATCTCGCTGCGCGAGCTCGCCGCCGCGCTGCGCGACGCGCTCGAAGAGGCGGGCGGCCGCACGATCGAGGTGACGAACCGCGATTATCAAGTTCGCGGCGTCGTGAACCACGACAACATCGACGATCTCGAGGCGCTGATCGTGGGGCACGCTCCGGACGGGCGCGCGATCAGGGTCAAGGACGTGGGCTACATCCAGATCGGGTACGACCAGCGCCGCGGGATCGCCGATTTGAACGGCGATGGCGAAGTGGTCGGCGGCATCGTGATCATGGAGCAGTCGCAGAATGCGCTCGAGATCACGGCCGCGCTCAAGAAGCGGCTCGCCGAAGTTGCGGCATCGCTGCCGCCCGGCATCGAGATCGCGACCACCTATGACCGCTCGCAGCTGATCTTGGGCACGCTTCGACACTTCTTCCTCACGCTGGCGTACGAGCTCGGTGTCGTGATCCTCGTGACGGCGCTGTTTCTGCGCAACGCTCGGACCTCGCTCGCGCCCGTCGCAATCCTGCTGCTCGGCGTGCTGTTCACGGCGATCCCGATGGCGCTGCTGAGCCAAACCATCAACCTGTTCTCGCTCGCGGGGCTCTTCATCGCAATCGGCGAGATGGTCGATGCGACCATCGTCATCGTCGAGAACAGCACCGCGGAGCTTGCCGCGCATCCCGGCGCGAGCGAGAACGAGAAGCGGCAGATCGTCCTGCGCTCGATCGCGGGTGTCGCGAAGCCGTTGCTGTTCTCGTTGCTGATCATCCTCGCGTCGTTCCTGCCGGTGTTCTTCCTCGACGACAAGGAAGCGCGGATGTTCGATCCGCTCGCGTACAGCAAAACGTTCGCGATGGCGTTCTCGACCCTGCTCACGCTGTGCGTTTTGCCGATCGCGATGCTGTGGGTGTTCAAGGGCCAAGTGATTCACGGGCCTTCGCGGTTCGAGCTCGGCTTCACGAATTGGTATCGGCGGGCGACGCAGTGGTTCGTGCGTTACCGCTATGCGTTCCTCGCGGTCAACGTCGTCCTGCTCGTTGCGGCCGTGGTGCTCTTGCAGGGCTTTCGCCGGGACTTCATGCCGCGCATGGAGGAGGGCTCGATCCTTTACATGCCGACGACGTTGCCCGGCGTGCCGATGAAAGAGGCGGGCTGGGCGCTGCAGCAGATGGACAAGAAGCTCGCCGCGTTTCCCGAGGTCGCGAGCGTGTTCGGCAAGCTCGGCCGCGCGGACACGGCGACCGACGCGGCGCCGGTCTCGATGATCGAGGCGACGATCCAACTGAAGGACCGAGAGCACTGGCGGCCGAATCTCACGAAGGACCAGCTCGTCGCCGAGATGGACGCCGCGATGCAGGTCGTGGGCTACGCGAACTCGTGGGTGCAGCCGATCAACGCGCGCACGGTCATGCAAGACACGGGCATCCAGACCCCGACCGGAATCAAGGTGAAGGGGCCCGACGTCGCGACGATCGAGAGCATCGGCGAAGAGATCGAGCAGCTGCTGCGTCCTTATCCCGGCACGCAGTCCGTCATCGCGGAACGCATCTCGTCGGGTTACTTCATCGACGTCGAGTTCGACGCACAGCGGTTGGCCGCTGCGGGGCTCTCCGCGCAGGAGGCCATGCCCGTCGTGCGCTTTGGCGTCGGCGGCGACAACCTCTTAGCGATCAAAGACTCGAGCGGCGCCCAGATACCGCTGAGCCTGCAGTACTCGCCCGAGTACCTCGACACGCTCGAGAAAGTTCGTACGTCGCCGGTCGTCGGGCCCGACGGCACGACCGTTGCGCTCGGCGAGATCGCGGACGTCGCGGTGAAGAAAATGCCCGACATGCTGCGCAACGACAACGGCACGCTCGCAGGTTATGTGTACGTCTACTTGAACGGCGACGTCACCGCCACGGATTACGTCGCGGGCGCGCAGGCGTTCCTCGCCGAGAACCTCGCGCTGCCGAGCGGCTACTCGATCGAATGGACCGGTGATTACCAGAATGCGCTCGCGGCCGCCAAACGGCTCGAGATCGTGATTCCAACGACGCTCGTCGTGATCTTCGTGTTGCTCGTGCTCGCGTTTCGCTCGATCGCGGACAGCCTGCTGATCATGTTGTCCGTGCCGTTCGCGCTGACCGGCGGGGTGTTCTTGCAGTGGCTGCTCGGCTACCCGATGACCACGGCGGTGATCGTCGGCTACATCGCGCTGTTCGCGGTTGCGATTCAGACCGGCATCGTCATGATCATCTTCATCCGGCGCGCGCTCGCACGGCGAGCCGAGAACGAGTCCTACATGGACGCGGTGCTCGACGGCTCGGTGTTGCGGCTGCGCCCGAAGCTCATGACCGTCGCGGTGACGGTGTTGTCTCTGTTGCCGGTGATGTTGTCGAGCGGGCTCGGAATGGAAATCATGAAGCCGATCGCGACGCCGACGATCGGCGGAATGCTCACGTCGACGATCTACGTGCTGTTCCTGATTCCGTGCCTGTTCGCGATCGGCGAGGATTTCCGGCGGAGACGACGCGCGTGAGGTTCGCGACGTTGCTGTCCTGCGTTTGGCTCGTCGCGGCCACGAGCGCACTCGCGCAGCCGCCCGAGCCGGATCCCGAGTCGGCGTTCGCGCCCGCCACGACTCCCGATCCGGGCTCTCTTCTGCCGGGTGGGCCCGCGAAGCCCCTGGTTCTCGGCTACTGCGACAAGTGCCACGGCCTCGCATGGATCGAGCGGTCCGGCGGCTCGCTCGACGGCTGGACGTCGCGCCTCTACCGCATGAACCGTGCAGGTGCGATGGTGCCGGTCGAGCAGATTCCGGTCATTGCGGAATACCTCGCGCAGGCGCTTCCGGAACGGCCACGACCGCCCGAGCCGCCGAAGAAGCGCTCGGGCCCTTCCTTCTCGAGCTCACCAGGAGAATCCCCATGAGCCACGCAACCCGTTCGTCCAGGATGCTTGCGATGCTGGCGGCGGTCACGATGTTCGGAACGGCGTGCGGCCAGGCGCCGTCGAGCACGGCGGCCGACGCCGGGAATGGCTTGACGATCAGCTTCAAGACGGTCAACGAGCCCGCCAAGGGCGCGAACAAGCTCGAAGCCGTCGTGAAGCAGGACGGCAAGCCCGTGACCGATGCCACGGTCGCGGTGACGTTTCGCATGCCCGCCATGCCGAACATGAACATGCCCGAGATGCACAGCACGACGCCGCTCGTGCACGAGAAGGACGGCCGCTACGTTGGCACGGGGCAGCTCGAGATGGCGGGCACTTGGAACGTGACCGTAACCGTCGAGCGCGGCGGCACGCAGCTCGGTAGCTCACGGTTCAGCCTGCAAGCGAAGTAACTGCCCGTGCTATAACGAGCCGGCGTGTCGAGTGACGAAACGATCGACGCTCGCCGGAGTCGTCGCGGCCGCGGTACTCATCATGAGTGCGCAAGGCGTGAGCGCCGCAACGACGGACGCAGCGGTGCGCAACAAGCCGATCGCCCGGGCAAACAGGATCAAGATTAGCGCTTGCCCGCAGCTGCCACGCGGCGCTGGCTTCCCTTTGCTTTGATCACGTCTTTGCTCTAGGGTCGGTCCAATAAGTCCGATCCTAGCTCGGGAGGAAATGATGAGCCGCTTCGCGATTGCCGCCGGCCTTCTCGCCGCGTCGATCGGCGCGTCGGCCACGTGGGCTCAGCCCGGCGCCTTCAAGGCGCCGCGTACTTCGTTCGGCCATCCCGATCTGTCGGGCACTTGGACGA
>DASUFX010000255.1:0-9089 GCA_036274355.1 Kofleriaceae bacterium
GAAGCCGTCGGTGCGTTTTTCATCGAACGCCTTCTGGGCCTGGGTGAGACCGGTGCCGACGATCGGAATCTTCATCTCGGTGCCTTCCTTGATGAAGACCGTATTGAGATCCCACGTCCACAGCCGGGACTTTTGGAGATCCGCCATGCTCGTGATCGGCTCGCGCGAGAACATGATGATCGGGCCCAGGCTGCCGGTCGCGAGCAGCGCGTAGCCGTTGTCGTGCGCCTCTTTCGTGAGCGTCGGCCGCAACTGGTTGAGCACGTGCTGTGCTTCCTCTTGGTTCTGGAAGAGGCCAATGACATCGAGCACGCGCATCGACGGCGCGACCTTGCGGCAGAGCGGCCCGCCGGACACGATGCCGTCGAGCTTGCCGGCTTGCATGAGGTCGTAGACCTCCATCTCATCACCGGCGATTCCACCGAAGTAGTACTTGAGCTCGACCTCGCCGTGCGTCTGTTTCGCGATGTCGCGTCCGAATGCGATGAACGTATTCGCCCAGCTCGTACCGTCCGGCGCTGCGGTCGAGATGCGCAGCTTGTGCTTTGGCTCGTCGGCGGCCGCGTGGTGCGTAGGCACGAGCCAGGCGAGCATCACGACTGCAACGGCGAACCGGGACATGCGCGTCATTCGTCTCCCCCTCACAGATTGATCGTCATTCGTAACGTCTCACCTGGCTTGACGTCGATCGTGGTCACCTTGCTGGCCGCCCCGGTCGAGTCGCGAAGCTGGATCGTGTGTCGGCCGGGCGCGAGTCGGATGCCCATCGCCGGCGTCTCGAGCATGGTGTCGACGCCATCGATCCAGATCTCTGCATCCGCCGACGAATCGACCTGGAGCTCCGAGTGCGGTTGCGCGTCGAGCTCCATCGTGAGCGCGAGCTCGGCTTCCTCGTCGCCGGGCTTGATCGCCCGGATAAGTGGCGCGAAGCCGAGCTTCTCGAGACGCAGCTCGTGAAAGTCTTCTTCGTCGACCGTGACGGTGACGGGTGCAATGCCGACCGGGTCGTTGTCGAGGTACACGGCGGCGCCGCCGGGGACGCTGCGCACGAGCACGCCGCGCTGCGAGGGCGGCAGATTCACGACGAGCGATGCACGTGCGTCGCGTTCGATGGTCAGCTTGCGCTCGACCGCGCTACGCCCCTTCGCGGTGAGTTTCACCGTGTGCGGGCCGGGCGCGAGGCCGCGAACCGCTGTGGGCGTGACTTCGGTGAGTGCCTTGCCGTCGAGCTCGACGGTCGCACCTTCCGGCGTCGTATCGATGACCAGCAGCTCGTTGCCTGCCGCCGGTGTGGCGCTCCCAGCGACCGCGGCGGGTTGCGACGGTTTGCCATCACCGTGTGACGGCAGGCGGCCGAGCAGCACGCCAGCCACCGCGCCAACCGCGAGTGTGGTCGCAGCGACGAGCGCGATCGGCGGCTTCTTCTGTTCCGCGATCGATTCCGCGGAGATCCGCGACGTGCGCCGGCGATCGAACGTGCGGGACAATGCCCGTGCAAGCTCGCCGGTGTTTTCGAAGCGATCGGCCGGCTTCTTCGCGAGCGCCCGCGCGAGAACTTCGTCGAGCTTCGGTGGCACCTCGGGGACATGCTCGCTGAGCGGCGTCGGCTTCTGGTGAAGCTGGCGGTAGAGAATCTGCACGTCGTCGTCGCCGCCAAACGGCGTCTTGCCCGCGATCATCTTGTAGAGCACGCAGCCGAGCGCGTAGACGTCGGCACGCGCATCGATGGTCTTGCCCTCGATCTGCTCGGGCGCCATGTACTCGGGCGTGCCGACGATCTGGCCGGTGCGCGTGAGCTGCGCGGTCTCGGTCGCCGTGGCGAGCTTCGCGAGGCCGAAGTCGATGATCTTGGGCTGGTCGCCGACTTCCGGATCCGTTGCGACGATGATGTTCGCGGGCTTGAGATCGCGGTGCACGATGCCGCGCTGGTGCGCCGCTTCGAGGCCCCAGCACAGACGTACCGCGATCCTCACGGCGCGCTCGTACGGCAACCGTTCCTGCTCGATCATCTGCTGGAGCGTCGGCCCCGGTACGTACTCCATGACCAGGAATGTCGGATCGCCGACGACGAGGTCGAAGAAACGCGCCACGTTCTGGTGGCTGATCGAGCCGACGGCTTCGGCCTCCTTCTGAAAGCGCTGGCGAAACTCCGAGCTCGCGATGAGGTCGGCCTTGAGCAGCTTCACGGCAACTTCGAAGTTCGTCGCAAGGTTTTCGGCGACGAACACCTGCCCCATCGCGCCCGTCCCCAGCAGCGACTTCAAACGAAAGCGACTGGCGATGATCTCGCCGTTCACGAACGACTTGCGCCGAAGCTTCTCGATGATGCCGTCCGGAAGTGTTTCCAGACGTGACATTCCCGATGCCACGTACGCGCCGCTTCCAGCCCCAACGTTCTTCTCGCTTAGCCCCATCGCCTGGCGTGCATCGCTATCCCCACCGAGGACACGCATACCCA
Organism: Kofleriaceae bacterium; assembly: GCA_036274355.1. Classification (GTDB taxonomy): domain Bacteria; phylum Myxococcota_A; class Polyangia; order Haliangiales; family Haliangiaceae; genus JABFXX01. Next base: position 2,459 of record DASUFX010000255.1, read on the forward strand.
GGATATCAGCCTCGGGGATCACCCTGGAATGATTTGGCCGCAAACTTTTCGTGTGGGCAGAGCGCGCCGGGCTGCGCCCTTGTCGTCGAACCGCAGCTAACAGTTCCCGAACGAGAGGTTTGACCTGCAACGATTGGCTGCAGGCTCACAGTTCGCCAGTCGCTCGCCGGAACGCCGCGCCTACCCGGCGAGTTGCTCGGCGATCACGATCGCGTGATACGCCGCGCGTGCATCCCCGCGCTCCGCGTAGCGCTCGCTCAACTTGATCATCGAGTCGCTCGTGATCCGACGACGCGCCTTCCGCTGCTCGAACCACGCCGCGATGTGATCGCTCTCGAGATGGCCCTCGTGAAAGTACGCGACCGCGATGCCACTCGCCTTCAAGCACCGGACGCACGCGCGAAGCAGCGGCTCGGCGGTCCCGTACGCCTGCACGCTGAGCACGACGGCGACCCGGGTGATGCCCAGCTCGCCGAGCACCGCCGGCCACAGCCGACACGCCGCCATCAGCTCGTGTGGCTGCGTCTCACGCGGTGCGACCACGACGACGCCGTTCCGCGACGCCCGCTCCGACACCCGCAGCGACGCGAGGTCGTCATCGAACGCGCGCGCGAGGTTGGTCGTAGCCGGCACGACGAGCAATGGCTTGTGATCCGTCATGGGAGCGCCTATCGGCCGCCCCACACGTCGGTTTCGTCAGCGCGGACGCGTGTAAGGTCGCGCCTCTACACGCGGTCGCTCGGCGAGGGTCGGCGCATCGTAACGCGCGTCGGGAGCCAGCTCCGGCGGCCGTAGGACGAGGGCCGCCTTCCGTTCACCGGCGACGCGGTGTGTGGCCCCGATCGCATCGCGATACGGATCGCCGCCGATCGCCTCCAGCCGGCCGACCACCACGACCTCGTCGCCGGCGCGTAGCACGTGCTCCTGATGACGCGCGCGACCGAGCAGCTCCTTCGTCATCGGCACGAAGACGTCGACCTCGGCTCCATGATTCGGCGCCACCCGCAATCGCGCTCCCTCGCCGCTTCGCGGATCGCAGATCAGCCGCGCGCGATCGGCAGGCACGAGGATCTTCGCATCGCCGACCTCGACCAGCACGTCGGCGAGCTGCACGTGGTCCTCGGCGACGTAGCGATCCTCGCGCACGCCGCCCTCGTCGCCGAAGTGTGTGCCGGTAAACTGCGCCCAGTAGCCGAGGCACTCGCGGCGCGAGTACGGCGCGACGGCGTTCGCATCGAGCGCGCGCGCAATGCCGCGAACGATCACCTCACCACTCGTTGTCGGCAGCGTCGCGCGCGCGCCGCGCCACCACCGCGCGATCGTACGGTTCTGGTCGACGAATTCGCGCGCAGCCACGAGCACCGGAAACGCCGCGACCGCGGCCCAGGCGAGACCGGGCGCGACGAGATTCGCGATTGCCACCGCGCCGGCGCACGCGCCCGCTGCCATCGCGTTGCCGAACAACCGCTCGGAGCGAATGCGCTGACCGAACGTGACGTCGTGGCGGCCGCGATCGAACATCGCGCGCACAGCATAGCGATCATCCGTGCGCCTTGCGCTGCAGCGCGCGCACCGAGGTCGAGCTGCCACGCATTGCACGTGTCGGTGCGTGTTGCGGCACCGGAGCCGGCTTGCGCTTGCGTTCGACCGGCGCCTGCAAGTTCACCCGCAGCGCGTGCCGCGTCTTCGTCGACTTGCGCGCGAGCTGGGCGTTATCGCCGCGCGACTGCGGCTTCTTCTCCTCCTCGACGTGCGCCTTCGGCATCATGTTCTCGGCGCCGCGGTACACGCCGAGCTTGGCAGCGCGGCCGGCGAGCGTGTCGAGATCGTGGCGGAGGAACAGCACCATCGGATCGCGATACACGGCCGCCTTCTCGAGTGCCTTGACGTGCTGGTTCGCCGTCATCAGCAGGTGGCGCACCTGCATCGCGAGCGTCGCGAGCTGCGTTTGTTTCGCGATTGCTTCGAGGCCGTTGTCGCGCAGTGTTCGCAGGTACTGCGGCAGTGCAACCGTGCGCACCGCGCGCAGCTCGCGCCGCGCCGACTCGATCGCGCGCGTGTAGCGATCAGGTGCGCCGAAACTCATCTCCTGCGTCAGCGAGCGCTTGCCTACCGTCGAGCTCGCAGGCTCGATCGCTTTCTTGTGGCTGACATCGACGTCCCGCTGGCGCTGATTGCGATGGGCGAGCTGAAACACGCCGCCTGTATCGACGGCGACCTCGCGCGGTTGCGCCCGTCGATCGGCCCGGCAGAACGGGGACTTACCGGGTCCGTGCGTGCTACGCCCATGCCATGGAACGGATCGTCCACATCTGCAACGGCGACTCGACGGCAGACACGCTCTCGCTTGCCGATCTACCGGGCGAGATCCGCGTGTGGGCCGATGCGCTCGACCTCGGCCCGGTGTTGCCGGTCAGCGATCAGGAACACTACAAGCGCAGAGGCGATTTCTGGTCGAGCAAAGGCTACGGCAGCGCCGCCGATGCCGCGCAGCGAATCGCCGACTACGACAAGAACTTCGACGAGGCGGCGAGCGCCGACGAGCTCATCCTCTGGTACGAGCATGATCTGTTCGATCAGCTCGCGCTGATCCGTCTGCTCGCACGGCTTGCGCGTCGCGGTCTGCCGCAGACGCTGACGATCGTCTCGATCGATCGGCATCCCGAAATCCCGAACTTCCTCGGTCTTGGTCAGCTCAAGCCCGAGCAGCTCGCCGAGCTGTGGCCACGCCGCACGCCATTGTCGCGCGATGCCATCGACGAGGCGGTCAGCGCATGGATCGCGGTCACGGCGAACGATCCGCGCGCCCTGCCGTTCCTCACCAAGCGCGTCAAGGCGCTGCCGTTCCTCGGTGGCGCGCTCGAGCGTCAGCTCGAAGAGTTCCCGGATGTAACGAGCGGCCTCTCGCGCACCGAGCGGCAAACGCTTGCCGCGATCGCGCGTGGCGAAGGCACCGGCGGCGCGCTGATGCAGGCATCGCACGCGATCGATCCACGCTATCCGATCACCGACGGTTTGCTCCTCGACATCCTCAAGCGCTTTGGCGCCGTCGGCTTCATCGACGGTGCACCGACGGCCACGCCTGGCGCCGACGCACTCAAATCGATCAACGTCACCGTGACACCACTCGGTCGCCAGGCGCTCGCAGGCGCGATCGATCGCGTCCACGAATGCGGTATCGACGAGTGGCGCGGCGGCGTTCACCTCACCGGCAAGGGCCCGGTGTGGCGCTGGCACTCCAGCGACCGCAAATTGATCGAGCGCTGATTACGCGAACGTCTCGGTCGTCGTCGTGCCGTTCGTGCTCGGCATCGACTCCACACTACCGCCACCGACGCGCTCGACTTCCGCGTCCATCATGCCCGCGACCATGTAGCGCCACATGCGAAGGTCGCCGCGCAGCGACCAGACGAATTCCTTCGGACCCATCCACGACGCGGGCTTGTTCTTCTCGAACACGAAGTGGCCGATCCACGCGAGGCCGTAACCCGCGACAGGCGCCGCGAGCGCAGCCGGCGGATAGAACGGCGAGACCGCGAGGCAGCCCATCGCGATCGACGTGCCAACGAAGTGCAGCTGCCGGCACGTCTTGTTGCGGTGCTGCGAGACGTAATAGGGCCAGAACTCTTCGAAGCTCGTCGGCTTTTCCATGCGCCGGACTGTAACGCGCTACCAGTGCGTCGCGAAGCCCACAGTTGCGCCGCCCTGAGTCGGGGCCACGACCGGCGCGCTCTTGTGCGTCGCAAACAGGTAGATCGACACGCCCGTGAACACCGCTCCGCCAGCGAGCGCGATGTACCCGGGCACCGCCGTATCGTAGAAGTCGTTGGGCTGCTGACCAGGTGGCGGGTCCATCGTGGCCTTCCCGTCCATGACGAGGAGCACGACGCCAGCCGCAAGCCCGCCAACGCCAAGACCCGCGGTGATGTACCGCCAGCCGCCCCAACGTCCGCCACCATCGCCGCTCGGCGTCTCGCCATCGTCATGGTGACCACCGCCGTCGGACTTGTCTTGTATCGCGCCCGAGAACTGCACCTCGAGGCCCGGCGCTGGATCATCGCCCGCGAGAAACCGCGCGAGCGAGCGCAGCTTGTCCGTGGACGGATCGGGCTCGACCGGAATGCTCGCGCGCCGAATCTCCTTGCCGGTCTGCAAGCTGACGAGAGAGCCCACGATAGCGCCGTGGCCGTGCACCGAGTCGATGCCGACGACTGCGACCGCGCTCGCGCCGACCATCTTCGCGAACTGCTGCGCGAACGGCGCCTCGTGATCCTCGCGATCGGCTTCGTTCGCAAACCGAAGCCCGGTGTAGCCGCTCGTGTGGATCGCCTGATCGAGCTTCGCGTCGATCTCGACCGTCGACTCCGCATTCGGGCGCACCATCACGCGGTGATTGCGCGACGGCTGCTTGTTCATCATCACGATCACGCGGTACTCGCCGGGCGGTAGCTCGATCGTCGTCGCACCTGCCGCGCGATACGTCTCGTTCACGAACACGACGGCGGTGTCGTCGCACTTGACCGTCAGCTTGCCTTTGCCCTTCGCCTGCAGATCGCTCCGCGTCTGCTCGAACGCCTTCGCGGCATCCGGTCCGTACGTCGCGCGTGACACCTGCGCGTCGGGGAAGCTGCGCACGACGTCCTCGAACGTCGTACGCATCGAGCTCAGATCACCGATACGTTGATACGCGAGCGCGAGCGCGATCAGTGCCTTCAAGTACGGACCGCGCAGCGACGGATCCTTCGCGATGGTGCCCGAATTCGCCCTCGCCGCTTCGACGAGCGGCACGAGAATCTTCGTCGCCTCGGTGAAGCGACCGCCGACCCACTCGCCAAATCCTTTGTCGACCTGTGCCGAGAAGTCGCCCGGCAAGCCATTCGTGCTCATCGCGGCCTTCGACGACTGCGCCTCGAACAAGCGCGCGACGCTGTCGCCGGCGTCGTAATCGCGGCGCGACAGCTCCTCGAGGACGGGCGCGAGCAAGCGCGACGCATCGGCGGGCCGGTCGCCGGTATAGGACTCGAGCACGATGCCACGGCCGCGCGCGGTCGAGGTCGTCACCATCAGAACGAACAGAATGTGGAGCATGAAGGCTGTATCGCGCCTCATGGTCGTCGGTTGCCTCTCTGTTTCGCGGGCAGGCCGTAGGTGGCGCCGCCGTAGCCAAAACCGCCATATCCATCGCCGCCATACGTCGCACCGCCGAATGCCGCATCAGGTGCAGGTTTGAGCACGACCGTCATGCTCGCATCGCGAAATACGCCGCGCAACGCGCCGTTGCCGATCGACTTGAACACGCCGTGCAGCGGTTGCGTGCAATCGCCCCACGGGCAGTAGAGCTCGCCGTCGAAGCTGAAGCCCTCACCGCGCGGCGTCACCTCGCCGCGAAAGCGCTGCGAGCCGGCGAGCTTCGCGAGCATCCAGCGGCCCTCGATCTTGCGCACCGCGCACGGAAATGCCGGGTACTTGAAGTCGCCATCCTGGATCGAGCAGTAGTACGCGGCCGTCATGTCGCGCTCGCCGCTCAGCGCACGATTGTCGAGCGTGCTGTCCGGCGACTTGCCGCTCCAGCACGACATCGCGACGAGCGCGAGGGCGCCGAAACGAACAACGGCAGGCGGCCACATGGGGCGAGCCTGCCGGACGCTGCGTCGAGATGCAACCGACTAAGGCGCAACCGCGACCGGGCGCGCCTGGTTCGAACCCTCGTGGCTGTGGCAGTACCACGTTGCATTGCCGTCGGGCGTCACCGTGTAATCGGTGCCGGCGCCGCCGCCGTTCTGGATGTTCTCGTGTGGAATGCCGCCATCGCCGTGAATCACGTGCGTGATGCCATCAGCGTTGTGGAACACGATCTGTGCCCCCATGCGGAGGCGAAGCGTCGTGTTGATACCCGGAAGTCCCGTGTGTGTCCCCGTGCCCGTGTTTGCGGGGATCACGATGGTGTACTTGTTCGCGATTGCGAATGCCGATTCGGCCAATGCCGGAGCGGCGCTGCTGGTGGCTTCGATCTTGAGCGTCGGGCCGAGCGAAGCGGCATCGGTCGGGATCTTCACCGCGAGCATCACCGTCGCAGTGCCACCCGCGGTCAGGTCGATCGTCGGCGCGCTCGCGGTCACCCAACCCATCACCTCGGTCGTTCCGTCCATCAGCTTCGGCGTGACCGTCACCGTGCCCGCGAAGTCATTCGCACTCGTCAGCGTCAGAACGAGGTTCTCGGTCATGCCGAGCTCGCTCATGACCGAGGTCTTATCGAGCGTCGCATCCACCCGTGGGGTCGACGTGTTGCTGCCACTGCCGCTCCCACTCCCACTCCCCGAACCCGACCCGGAGCCCTGATCATCGCCGCCCACGTCTGAAATCTCACCCGCCAAACAGCCGGTGAGGAGGACAACAAGAAGGGCAGCAAGGTGGGGTGTACGCATGTTGCGCAGTATGAGCAAACCCAATGCCGGCAGTAACTTGCTGTTTACGCTGGGGGGCACTCACCCAGTGATGGGAGTTCGGACCCCAGGTGGGAACGACTTTCCCCGGGGATCGCGGTTTTCCTCCAACGACCGCGCGGAGATGAGAGCGCAGGTTCCGTGGTCCCGCTGACTCTCGATGCAGCTCCCGCTGACTCTCGATGCAG
>DASUFX010000256.1:0-9514 GCA_036274355.1 Kofleriaceae bacterium
CAACGCGCGATGACGATCGCTCGTCATCGCGCGGCCGCGGTTCTGCGGGCGAGTCCTGAACGCTACGGCTCGCAGTTCGTATTCGGTACCGAGCAGGTATCGGTGCCGGGGCCACCGTCGACGGTGCCCATGCCGCCGCCCTGGGTCAGCACGTCGTTGCCGGCGCCACCGAACAGGTTGTCGTCACCCGGACCACCGTCGAGGTTGTCATCGCCGGGACCGCCGGTGAGCGTGTCGTTGCCGGTGTTGCCCTTCAGAATGTCGTTGCCAGCGCCGCCGACCACGACGTCATCGCCGCCCTCGCCGTCGATGGTGTCATTGCCGTCGCCACCGATCAGCGTATCGGGACCGACGCCGCCATTGATCGTATCGTTACCCCCACCGCCGTCGGCGAAATCCTGGCCCTCGTCGGCATCGATGGTGTCATCGCCTTCGCCGCCTGTGATCGCGTCGGCACCACCGCCGCCACTGATCGTATCGTTGCCCGCACCGCCGTCGATCGAGTCCGGACCGAGTCCGCCATCGATGTGATCGGCGCCCGCTCCGCCATACAGATTGTCGGCGCCACTGCTGCCGTCGATCGAATCGATGCCAGCGCCGCCATCGACGGTGTCATCACCGCCACCCGCGAACAGCAGATCCGGACCATCGCCGCCGTAGATCGTATCGGCGCCGACGTCGCCGAAAATCACGTCCGCGCCGTCATTGCCGTAGATCGTGTCCTCGCCGCTATCGCCATCGACAACGTCGTGCCCCGCGCCTGCGATCACGACGTCGTCGCCGCCACCGGCAAACACCACGTCATCACCCTCGAGCGCGACGATGCACTCGGCTTCGTTCGTGCCGACGATCACGTCGTCGCCTGCCGTCCCGAAGATCACCGGTAGCAAGCCACACTCGGGCGGCACGACAGGTTCCGTCGGTGCGAGCGTCATCACTCGCGCGGGCTCGTCGCTGATCTCGCCGGCGGCACGCATCGCACGTACATGCTCCTTGCCGAGTGCGATCAGCGCATCGTGATCGAGCTGCACGTCGTCTGTCGCGCTGCTGTCAAGCGCGCTGGTATCGGGCGCGGCCGGATCGGCGCTGCGCGGCTCGTCCATGCAGGCACCGAGCGTCAGTGCGGCCGTCGCTGCAGCGGCAAGCGGCCAGAGGTCAAACTTCGCCATCACTCCACGAATCAATCCCGTCTCGAACATGGCTTCTCCTTGTGGACCGCCCGATCGCATTCGCGACCGGGGCGGGCGACGCCACCTTTGGCGATCGCGCGGCGCGACGGCAATGTGTGAAGCCGATGCACGCGACAAAGCGTCCGACGCTGTCAGGCCCGCGCCGACGCTGTCCGCTCGCTTCCGACGACGTCGGTTCGCGCTGGCGAGGCACAGGATCGCGCGCCGATCGCGAGCGCAGTGACGTGTGCGTGCGGAATCACGAGCGCGCCTGCTTGTTAGCGTCGCGTCAGGGTTCGTACACGATCGGACCGGGCATACCGTCGAGACAGCCGTTGAGATACGAGCGCGCTTCCTTGTTCGGAAGCGCAACACGTGCGCCGCACACGGCGCGGTCAGTGCAGCGACCGAGCAGGCGATTGTGGGCGAAGTCGATGTCGAGCTCTAGCGCTTCAATGGCATCGGCGCCGAGGATTCCGTCGACTTCCGGGCGATCAGGACGAATCTCCGCGCGTAATGACTGCAGCGTCGGGTTCGTGTCGGGGACGATGAGCAGCGGAATCCCAGCGAGCGGTGCAAGCTCGATGACCGCGGGCACGCCGCAGAACGTCTCGCCGAGCTGACACGGACAGTCGTCGCCGGGCAGGCAGTCTTGCAGCGCGAGCAGGTGCGATGCCCACATCTGGCGGCACGGCGCGCGCGGATTGCTGCCCGAGTTGCTTACCAGCGCGATGCTTGCCAGCGTCGTCACGTTTCCAACGACAGGGCCGGACGGCAAAAAGACGGTGGCCTCGGGTAGCGCGTCGAACGCCGGCAGACTGCTGTCGAGCTCGCGCAGGTGTTGGTACGCCGAGCGACTCAGCAAGGACGTGCCGACCCCGGTCGACAACACGAACAGCGCATCGACGCCGCGTTGCGCCTGCGTGGCCGGCACGCCATTGGGGAAGCGGTTGATCGGGCGCGGAAGCATGCAGGAGTCGATCGCGATCCGCAGGCCCGGGAACCCGATCTCGGTTCCTCCGATGACGAGCGTTCCACCACCGGAGAAGGGCGAGCTCATCACCGAATCGCAGGACCGAGCACGGCGGAGGTCGCTGCCTGCGACGTCGGGCAAGATGAAGATCTGGTCGCTGCCGAGCGCCAGGCGCAATGCATCGCCGGTGAACGCATTGAGGCCGAGCACTGCGTTGAACGGACGCGGGGCCGTTTCGGTACCGACGGTGCAGTCGCGGACTGTTTCGTCGCACGGATGGAGTGTGGTGACCTGAAGGTCATCGACCTTCGCGCGCGGCAGCGTGAGGTCGTCGCCTGCTACGGGTGCACCGAGGATCGTCACATCCGTCGTTTCCATTGACGCTGGGACGACTGGCCCGCGATCGATCACCGTCATCGGCGACATCACATCGAGCACCGCCTGACGTTGATCGAGGTCGCCGGCTTCCTGCATGCCGATGACGACTGCGCCACTCGCGTTGTCGACGAAGATCGGGAACTGATCGCCCGACGAGTCGTTGGTGTCGAAGCTGCTCGTCAGGTAGTCGCAGCCTGCAAGTGCGAGCATGCCGAGACATGCAGCGACGCGGTTCACCACGGCAGCTCGCGAACCGTTGCCTTGCGGCCATCGATCTCGACCGTGCCGCCGACATCCCACACCGTGCGGTGCAGATAGCCCAGCGCGATCGTCGTGCCATCGCCGGCGGCGATCGCCGATGTGACCTCGCCGGCCTTGTCCTTGTTCGCGTGCTTGATGACGGTGCCGCGCGCCACGGGCGTATCGCCTTCGATCACGAAGCCGCGCAGTACGCGCGCCGAATTGCCCTGCGCGTGGACGCGGAACACCGGCTCCTGGCCGACGTAACAGCCCTTGCCGTAGTCGAGGAACTGCGCGAGCGGCGTCTCGAACGGAAAGTGATCCTCGTCGACATCGACGTCGTAACGCATGAAGCCGCCGCGAATGCGCATGCGCTCGGCGGCATCATCGGTCTCCGCCACGTCGCCGGCACCTTCCGCGATCGGCGCGCGCCACACCGAGACCGGCTCCTCCCACGTCTGGTGGGCGGGCCCGGTGATCGGTTCAAACCCGACATCATCCATCACCGCGTAGCGCTCGAGCAGGGCGCGCGTCTTCTCCGCAAGCGCCGGCTCGCACGCGAGCAAGAATTCCTGGCCGAGCTTCGCCAGGTTGAACACGGTGAGCACGCGGCCCTTCGGACTCAGGATCGCGCCCCAGCCATTCGCGCCATCGGCGAGCGACTGCACGTTGATCGTCGTCAGGCCCTGCAGGAAGCGCTCGCGATCGCCGCCGGTGATGCGCAGACGGCCCCAGTTGCTCCGATCGATCTTCATGACGATCCCTTAGCGCGCCCGGCCGCCTTGAGCCGCTCCGCGCGGCGAAACTCTGCATCCGCATGGCGCCGGTGGTCGTCCTCGGTCACCAGCTCGAGCGGCGGGATCGGCCGCGGCCGGCCCATCGCGTCGATCGCGACGAACGTCAGGTACGCCTTCGTGACGTAGCGGCGCTGCCCGGTCGTCATGTCCTCGGTCTCGACCCGACAGCCGACCTCCATCGATGTCCGCGCGGTGTAGTTCACCATCGCTTGCAAGACGACGATCTCGCCGACCCGTACGGGCGACAAGAAATCGAGACGGTCGATCGACGCGGTAAGCACCGCGCCCGACGCATGCCGCATGGCCGCGACGCCGGCGCAGACGTCGATCCATTGCATCATGATGCCGCCGAACATGACGCCAGCGACACCGTTGGTGTGCATCGGCATCACGATCTGCGTCATCACGCAGCGTGTCTGCTCGGGCGTCACGCCCCCAGTTTACTTCTTCTTCGCAGGCGCAGCAGGCTTCTTGGCCGCCTTGGCAGTCGCGATGCGCGCCTTCGTACGGCGCTTCAGCTTGGCCTGGCGCTTCTTGCGCCGCATCTTCCAGGTTCGACGATTATCTCCGCGTCCCATAGGGCGACGCTTATACCTAAAATTGTGCGCGTGCGGCGAAGTAGAAGTGAATTCTTCCGCGCGGGTCGTCGCCGAGCTGGGGCCTGAGGGGGACGGCATATTCGAGGGCGCCGATGCCAAACGGGGTCAGGGCGCGCAAGCCCATGCCAACCGAGGGCCGAATGTCGTCGGTGGTGGCGCTGCTCCACTGGTTCGTTAGCAGGCCGGCATCGGTGAATAGCGCACCGGCCAGGATCTTCCAGATCCGGGCCTGGGCATCCAGGCTGGCGAGCACGCGGATGTTGCGGCTCGCCGGCAGGACGCGAATCTGGGTGACGTTATCGAACGGCGGCACGCCAACCTGGATGATCTCGGTCGCCATTCGGTCGTCCGCGTAGCCGCGCACGGTGTTGTCGCCGCCTGCGAAGAACCGCTCGACGTCCGGCAGCAGCTGGACGCCGCCGAACGGAATGCCCTGATCGTAGCGGGCGTCGGCGCGCACGTTGATGTACTTCGCGAATGTCTCGAACTTCGAGGCCGAGGCCGAGAACTTGAGGAACTTGTCTTGTCCGCCGAGGTATGGCGTCGCGTACGAGGCCGACAGCTCGGCGTGCGCACCCTTTTCTGGCGCGAGCGGTGACAGCGCGCCGTTCCGATCGACGCGATTCTCGAATTCGAAGTGCACGCCAATCGCACCGGTACGCGTCGAGATCGCGACCTGGTTCTCGTCCATGTTTGCGCCGATCGGGCGTGTCGCGTCGACGTTGTGGCTGCGAACGTGAAAGTCGTAGTAAGGGCCGATTGTAAACGCGCGCGCCGAATGCTTGTCCGTGCGCGGCCGAACCCAAAATGCGCGCGATAGTGCGACGCCGAAGCCGCGCGTCTCGAGGACTCCGAATCGGTCCGTGTCCTGGACGCGATACAGTGCGGTGAAGTCGGTCGTGAAGTCGAGGTGCCAGTCGAACGGCCGCATCAGGTACGGCGGGATGCGATAGCGCGCGTCGACTTCCGTGAGCCGCTGACCGAGCGTAAGCGTGACGTCGAAGCGCATGCCGCGGCCCAGGATGTTGTAGGCGGTTGGGCGAATCGTGCCGAAGAACCCATTCTGTGAGGAGAAACCACCTTCGAGGGCAATCTCTGCGGTATGGGGGTAGCGCTCTTCGACGCGGACGACCGCGTTGATCACCTCGCTCGAGCATTGCCGGTCCTGATCGCAGTCGAGGTCCGGCATGTCTAGGTTGACGGTTTCGAACAAGCCCATGTTGCGAAGGCGGCGAGCTCCCTCGGCAAGCCGATCCGTTGTCAGCAGGTCACCCTCATCGAAGTCGAGAGCGTCGTAGATGACCGTGTTCGTCGTGCGGAAGTTGCCGCGAATCACCACGGTGCCGAGCTTGAGCTTGTCGACGTGTTTGATCGTGTAGCGTGCTTCCACACGCGAGGGGCCGATCGGTACGGCGGCGTACTCGACGCGGGCTCGTGCGCGACCGATCTTGAACAGCGCGTCGCGCAATTGATCGCGCGCCGCCGCGACGTCGTCGGCACGGAACTTCAGGTCGCTGACGGTGACCGCGCACTTGTCCTTGTCGGTCTGCAGTGCGATCTGCGGCGAGTCGAGCAGTTTCGCGAGCGCGCCGAGCGATTCCGCGCAGAGCGCGGGATCTGGCTGGCCGCCGCCATCGAGTTGCACGATCACGCGGCTGAGCAGCGTCGGCGGGCCCTCGTCGATCGTGAACCGGACGAACAGGTTGTTGTCGCGGTCGGTGCCGAGCAGCGCCGCGGTCAGCGCAGCGTTGTCGAGACTGGAGCCGACCGGTGATGCGCTCGTACCGACGCGGGCATCGGGGTAGCCGGCGCGGCGATACGCCTCCTTGATCCGTTCCTGGTCCGCGATCAACTCGACGGAGGTCGGTGACGCGGTCGTGCCGAGGAACGTATTCGCCAGCCGCGCTTCCTTGGTCGCGACGAGCTCGGCCAGCTTGTCACTTTTTAGCTCGTGATTGCCGACGAACTGTACGCTCTGGACGCGACGCGTGTCTTTCGCGTCGATGACGAACGTGATCTTGTCGAAGTGAGTGCCGGTGTCGCGCGTGCCGGGCCGCGGCTCGATATCGACGCGTTCGCGCGTCCACGTGACGCGCGCATCGAAGAAGCCGCGAGTCTGGAGATACGTGGTCAGCGCACGCGCGGACTCGGCCGCTTCGACGTCGTCGGCGGCACCGGCGTCGTAGAACGTGAGCTGGTCGCGGAGCTGAGAGTCGCTGACCCGGTCGCTATCCTGGCCGGTGAAGTCCACGAACACCTGGCGGCGCTGTTCGATCGTCAGCACCGGGTTCACGCGACCGTGCTTGCGATCGATCGACGCGGCGAGCTCGCTCGAGGTGATGCGCACGCCCGGATAGTTGTAGTCGTGTTGGAACTTCTCCTTCAGCTTCTGGAGATCTGCCTGGTACTGCGCGCGCGTGAACCGCGCGGGGCCGAGAAAGCAGCCGTACGATCCCACGAGGCAACGTTCGTGAACGAACATCGCCTTGATGTCGGCCTCGGGCATTGCTAGCGCGAAGGCCGTGTTCGTCGTGGGATCCACACACGTGCTCGAATTTTTCGGCCGCACGTAGCCAGCGGGGCACGCGACCGTGATCGTGCCGAGCTGGAACCAATTCTGCAGCCTCACATCGACCTTCACGGTCGCGGTCGAACCAGCGAATTCTGGCTCGATGTCGACGCTTGCCGCGAAGTAGCCCTCGTCGAACAAGAACTCCTCGATCCGCCGCTTCTCTTCGATGAGCGCGCAACGGCGGCGGACATCGGTTGGTGGCGGATCCCACGGGAGGTACGACCCCGAGCGGAAGCTCATACGCCGAACGATGTCGTCACCGAGTTGTTTGTCGAAGAGCGAGCCACTGAAGGAGAAAGTTCGTCGCCAATCGAACCGAACCTTGACCTTGACCTTTTTCACGAGCGGCAGCGGCGCGACATACAGCACGAGCTGCGTACCGTTCGGAATGTCCTTCGTGACATGGCCGATTAACTGATAGCCGAATCGGGCGAGCACGCCGGCGACTTGCGGCAGCGTCGCCCGCGAGAGCGACGTACGGAGCTGCTGCATCGTCGGATCGAGCAGCGCCATCACGGTCTTCTTGCGGTCGATAAGCTGACCTTGGATGTCGAATTCGCTCCATGGAATCGGCGGCGCGAGCTCGCCCGGCGGCGGTGGCTCCTGCAGCACGGCACCCGGCGTCAGATCGAGCTGGAGGCACGCTGCTTCGTCGAACTTTGGCTGCGTGGTCAGCGTGTCTTCTTCAGTCGCGGGCGGTGGTTGCGTCGGCGATTGTGCGGGTGCGGGCGCACGAGGGGCCTGTGCGAGTGCGGGCGCGCTCGCCACCACCAGCATCAATACCAGCGCACGCTTCACGGGATGAATAGTCGATACACGAGCTTTAGGTTGCCGTCGGAGATGTCGACGTCGGAGGGGTCGTCGTAGTTCTTGTTCAAGTAGCCGCCCTGCAGCGTGAGGTCGGGAAGCGGTGTGCGCGCTTCGCCGTGCAAGTTGACGGTGCTGCCGCGTACGGTCTGCTCGTATTCGAAGATCGCACGGAGGTTCTCGAGCATCTTCTTTTCGGCGCGAATGCCGACGGACCCGAAGCCGACCTCGAAGCGCAGGACGTCGAGGCCGGTGAATTTTGTCAGCGAGCTGCCAAACAGTCCGGACACCCAGTCGCCGGCGAGGTCCTTGACGAGCTGATCGCCGACGCCACCGGTCGGATTCGTCGATGTCTCGGTGTGCGTCGGGTCGGTGCCAATCGCTTGATCGCCGAGCGAGCGGCGCAGCTGCTCCGGGTTGCGGCCGAGCAGCAGGAGCGCCAGCGTCTGCGACTTGTCGTAGCCGGTCGACGTGCGCAGATCCCACTGCGGCTGTTCGAGCGAGCCAGAGATAGTGAGCGTGATCGTATGCGCCTGACCGGATAGATCGACGAAGTCTGGCGCGTCGCTCGTGATATCGAGCGACGGGTTCGTCGCCTTCGTGTTCTCGGCGAAGTCGATCGAGCCGACCGTGCGGAGGAAGCGCGCGCGGACGCCGGGCAGCTTGAACTCACCGCTCTGGACGCGAATCGCGCCCGAGATGCGCGGATCGCGCGGCGAGCCGGTGATGTAGAGACGTGGACCGGCGAGCTCGATCTTGGCGATGTTGTTCTCGACGGCAAACTTGCGAACTTCGAGCTCGAGATCGAGATCCGCGTTGCCGATCGACGGGTACTCGTCCCAGAACGGCTTTGCCGGCGCGGCGGTTTCGGGCGCCGGTCTGATCACCTCGGTGAGGACGAAGTTGCGGCGGTAGGAGCCGTTGACGATCGCGATATTGCCGCGCGCCTGCCATTCGCTGTCCGCACTCGGCAGACGGAGCGAGACGTTGCGCGCCGACAGGTTGAGGTCGAGCACCTGTGCCTTGCGGAACGGAATCTTCTCGGCATCGAGTGCGAGGTCCGCGTGATCCAGCTTGCCGTCGGCGAGCACGAGCTCGCCACGGACGTCCGTGAGGCGGCCTTCGTTGTCGATCGTCGCCGTGATCGGGTTGTCGCGGAAGTCGAGCGTGTACGTGCGGTGCGCGCCGACTTCCTTCGTCGTGATCTCGACGCTGCCGCCGAGCATCGCGATCTCGCGGCGGACACCACGCGGGAACAGCGCGAGCGGTTGCGCGCGCGTGCCTTCCGCGGGATCGAACGTCAGCGTCGCGTTGACGAGCGGCAGCGCGCCCTTGCCGCCGAGCGCCGCGTCGATGGTGGCAAGGCCACTGCCTTGCGCGAGCGAGCTTGGTGCGATCGCGCTCAGCATCTTGCCCGCGATCTTGCCCTCGATCAGAAGACCCCAGCTCGCTGGCTTGAGCCCCGCGAGCGCGATCGAGCCGGAGACGTGGAGCTCGCCTTGCTCGTCCTTGCGCTCGTCCTTGACGTTGATCGTGAAGCTACCAAAGCCGACGGTGCCGTTCGCGATCTTGATCTGGGCGCCGGGTAGTTTTTCGCCGGCGACGGTGCGCGGACCGAGAATCTGCAGCACCGAGTCACCACCCGGCAGCCGCAGCGAGACGAGGTCTTTGACGTCGAGCGATGCCTCGTACGTCGGTTTCTTGAACGTGCCGCCGACCTTCGCGTTGAGCTCGAGCGTGCCCGAGATGTCCTCGAGCTGGTTCTCGAACAGCGGGGCGAGCTTTCGCAGGTCGAGCGACTGGCCGAGCGCGCTGATCTGCATTGCGCCTGCGGTCGCGCCGCCCGAAATCTCGACGATGCCGGCCGGCGTCACGAGCCGCGCCGGGCAGGGCTGCCGGCCGCCCTGTACGTTGTAGTTGCGGCACGCGAGCTCGAGCGTCGACGGCGTCACGCGCGCGGAGAGCGCGTAGTCACGATC
>DASUFX010000257.1:0-9663 GCA_036274355.1 Kofleriaceae bacterium
CACTCGTCGCTGTCGATCGCGCCCCAGTCAGCTTCGTTCGACAGCGCTTCGCTGATCGTCGGCAGGTCGCCGCCCATGATCGTCGCGACGAGCTCGGCCTCGCCTTGCGAGCCGTGCATGCGATGGCCGACGAGTAGCTCCCACAGCACGACCGAGAGCGCGTAGACATCGCTCTGCTGGCACGGCTTGCCGCGTACCTGCTCGGGGGCCGAGTAGGCGAGCTTGCCCTTGAACGTATCGGGACGCGTGATGTGCGCGGCCATCGTGGCCTTCGCGACGCCGAAGTCGAGCAGGCGCGCCGAGCCGTCGATCGCGATCATCACGTTCTGTGGCGACACGTCGCGATGCACGATGTTGAGCGGCATGCCCATCTCGTCGACGGTCGTGTGCGCTGCGTTCAACCCGGCGAGCACCTGCGATGCGATGCACACCGCGATGCGCACCGGAATCTTCCGGTTCGCATCGTGCGCGGTGCGCAAGAGAACGTGCAGTGGCACGCCGTGCACGTACTCCTGGACGAGCATGACTTCGTCGGAGGTCGTGACGAGGTCGAGCACCGGCACGACGTTCGGGTGATGAACCTTCGATGCGATGCGCGCCTCGTCCATGAACATCGCGACGAACTCGGTGTCTTCTGCGAACTCGGGGAGGAGTCGCTTCGCGGCAACGATGCGGCTGAAGCCTTCGTCGCCCATCAAGCGAGCGATGTGAATCGTCGCCATTCCGCCGCGCGCGATCTGCCGGTGCAGCAGATAGCGCCCAACCGTCACGGTGTGACGTTTCTCGCCGTCCATGTTGGCTAGCTTCACTTCAGCTCCTCACTAGCGACGGGCTACTCGAAGAACGAGAACGTGTTGTTCGCGAAGAAGTACAAGTTGCTGAACGTTCCGTTCGAGTTGATCTTGGTGCCCCAGACCGACTGCAGATATTGGTGGTTGTCAGGCTTGAAGCCCGCGCCTGCGCCGAGGCCGAGGCCGAGATCGCCGAGACCTTCGAAGTCGGTGATGAGCGACTCGGGCGTGAACGGCCCCTTGTGACGCTCGAGACCCGCGATGAAGATCTTGCCGGCGATGTAGCCCTCGAGCGACGTGAAGCCCGGTTGGCGGCCCGAGTCCGCGATCAGCTGGTTGTATGAAGTGACGACGTCGCTGACGTCGTTCTGGTAGTTCGGCACGACCTGCGAGACGACGACGCCGTCCGCGTACGACAGTTGCTGGCCCGTGCCGTACACCGCATACGTGCCCGCGTTGAGCAGGCGTTCCGAGAGTGCGTCGGGGCCGACGAACGACACGTTGCTGAAGTAGAGCTTCAGGCGCGTCGCCTTCTGCAGCATCGTCTGCTCGCTGTCGCTCGCGTTCTGCCACAGGCGCAGGCGCGTGATGTACTCGGTCGCCGCGCCGTAGGTGTCGGTCATCATGATGCCGACCGACACGGTGCCGCTCTGCTGCTGGAGCAACTGCGCGAGATAGGTTTGCGTGGCAGCCGCCTGCGCGGGCACGCTGGTGTCGTCGTTACGCGTGTAGCGGAAACGCTTGATCGGGTTCGTCGGGTCTGCGCTGCCCGGGAAATTGGTGAACATGTCCTTGTAGGCCTGGACGAGACCGTCATAGCCGGACTGACCGAACGTGTCGTTCTGGTCGAAGCTGATCAAGTTCTCGTAGTTGACGGTCGTGCCGCCGACCTGTTTGCGCTTGAAGAACTCGAGCGTCGCGCGCGCTTCTTGTGCGTAGCTCGCGCGGACGTTGAAGATGTATTTCGCGCACTCGCCACACTTCGTGTCGCGCAAGATCGTCGCGGCGCCGGTGAATGCTCCGAAGAACACCGTGCCGGTCTCGACGACCACGGGTGCAGCGCGCACCATCGTTGGCGTACCGACGTTGCCGAGCATCGCGAGCACCGCGCTCGGGCCGCGCTTGAGCGCGAAGTCCGAGATCGCTGGCGCGACCGGCGGCGTTTGCGTCGTCGGGCAATGCGGCGCGACGCCGTCGAGGACTTGGACGTCCATCAACGCACGCGCTGCTTGTTCAGCAGTCGCTGGATCGTACGCGTCGTCGCGGAACTCGAGCTGGAGCATGCGGCCGCGTATGCCGCCCGCATCGTTCTTCTCTTTGAACGCGAGCTCGATGCCGAGCTTCATGTTTGTGCCGAGCGCCTGGTTTGTGCCCGACAACGCGCTGTGGTGGCCGATGAGCAACGGTGATTCATCAGCACTCACGCAGACAGGTTTGTCGTCGCGGTTTTCACAGACGAGACCGCCGCCGCAATCGCTGTCGAGTGAACAGGGCTGCGGCGCAAAGTCCGTCGAACATCCGACGACGACAACCAGAACCGACCAAGGTGCCAGACGAGGAAGCCCCGTGTTTGCGAGTCTCAAATTTTTCGTTGATCGTTCGCAAGGGCGCTTAAAGCCGACATCAGCGTCGACGAGAGATGTGAACTAACGGGACGTTGTGCTTCTCGATCTTCGTCGCGTGTAATGCGTCCAACGAACAAAGATCGACGCCTTGAATCACCGCCACGTCGGACTGTGCGCTGGCGCGCGCTTTGAGGACGAAGAGATCTGGGTGAGGTCGATCTTCGACGCGATTTGCACACACAGCCGCAGTGCGCGAGGATGCCCGGCAATGCTTCGTACTGCTGTTTTTGTCGTACTCGTACTTGGTTGTTCGAAAGCCAAAGACAAGGAACCTGCTGCGCCGCCCCCGACGCCGACGCCTGCTGCTGCCGACGCAGTAGCGGCCGAGCCGCCGCAACAAGATGCTGCAGTAGCCGAGGGCAGCGGAAGCGCGGGTAGTGCAGCTGGCAGCGCCGATGGAAGCGCGGCGGGCAGCGGTTCGGCGGTCGCTGCGAATGACTTCGCCTTCGACAAGCTGTCGAAGGAAGACAAGGTGAAGTTCATGAAGCAGAAGGTCGTGCCGGCGATGAAGCCTCTGTTTCAGAAGTTCGACGCGAAGAACTTTGCTGTGTTCAACTGCAAGACCTGCCACGGCAAGGACCCCCAGGGCAGCAAGTACAAGATGCCGACGTCGGATCTGCCGAAGCTCGACTTCGACGCGATCAAGGCGGGCAAGGAAGACCCGAAGGTCGTCGAGTTCATGTCGAAGACCGTGAAGCCCGAGATGGCGAAGCTGCTCAACATGCCCGAGATGAACGAGAGCACCCCGAAGGGCTTTGGGTGCCTCGCCTGCCACACGATGAAGAAGAAGTGAGCGCGTTCATCGAGAGTTTGGAGGCGTTCAAGGCCGAACGGCTCGCACCGATCGTCGGCGCTGGGCGCATGTCGCTCGAGGGCGGCGCGACGGGCGATGCGACGGCGATGCTGCAGGTCGCGCTCGCGAACGAGATCAACGTCAGCGAGCTTGCCGCGCTGTGGATGCCGACGACGGCCGAGGTCGACGTCAAGCTCGCGTTCGCCCGGCAAGCGGGCGACGAGGCCGGCCACTTCATCGTGGTCTCCGATCGCTTGCGCGCGCTTGGCTTCGACGTCGATAGCTTTCGCCCGCCGACGGAGAGCCCGCTGTTTCGCTATCTGCAGAGCCTGACCACGACCGTCGAGCGGATCGCCGCCGGCTTGTTCACGCTCGAATCGATCGCGTACGGCGTCAACGAGAACTTCATGGCGTTCTGCACCGCGATGGGCGACGGCGAAACCGTGCGCATCTATCGCGAGTACATCCAGCCCGACGAGCGCGCGCATCAGCAACTCGGCCAGAAGCTGCTCGCGAAATATGCGAACACGCCCGCGCTCGAGCAGCTCGCGCGCGACACCGTCGCGAAGGTCCTCGACATCGCGGCCGCGACCCGCGCGAAGGCCGCCGAGAAGCTCGGCAGCGCCTGCTTTCCCGGGTGCTAGCGCGCCGCGGCGGCTACCACTTGTTCAGCTTCACGGCGACCTTGTCCTGCGCGACCTTGCTGTACAGCTTCGCGCTCGCCGGCTGATAGCCAGTCTTCTTGAATTCGAGCTTGAGTGTCGTGAAGCCGAGCACGCTGAGCTTCGACGGCGTCGTGCCCGCGCTGCGCCCATCGATGAAGATCTGTGCGCCCGACGGATTGCTCGACACGGTGACGACGTGAGTCGGCCGCGACAGCGTGACCTCGACCTCCTGATCCTTGCCCTCGGCAAGCGTCACGAACTTCGTCGTCGATTGATAGCGCGCGTGCGAGATGTCGAGCTTGTGTTTCTCGCACGACGTGCCGACCGTGAGCGGCGAGGGCCCGACGGTCTTGTCGTCGAGCGCCACCATCGACCCAGCAGGCGTCGACGCGACCACGACCTTGCACGGCCCAGAACCCACCATCGGCGGACCCGAGCCCGGCGGTGGTTCGTCGGGCGGCGGCCCATCGTCGTCCGTGTCGGCGGAATCGCCGGTCTCTTGCGGCTTGTTCGGATCGACCGGTGGCGTGACCTGCGCGACCTCTTTCGCCGCGGGCTTGGGCGGCGTCTTCGGGGCGGCACCGCCGTTCGAGCTCGACATCGTAACGAGGACAAGCGCGACGGCACCGACGAGCACACCGAGTGCGCCGCCAAGCAGCCACCACGACCCGCGCTTTGATTTCGCAGGGCGCGGCTTGGCGGGCAGCGGCAGGTCGTCGGCGTCGAAGTTCGAGCGGCCTGTCGGTTCGCGCGTCAGCGTCGGTGAATCGAAGCTGCCGTGGTCGACGGCCGGCGTGCTACCGCGCGCGATCAGCTCGGGATCGACCATCACGCTCTCGCGTGGCATCGGCGGCGACGGCATCGGCGGCGGCACGACCAACGATTGCGAACCTTGACTCGACCGAGCCGCATCGCCTCGTTCGGCATCGGCTGCGTCGAGCGCGGCGGCCACGGTGGGCGTGGGAGGCAGCGGCGTGACGGTAGGGAGCCGTGGCTCGTGCAGCGCGTACGGGATCGGCGTCAGCGTGCGCGAGATGGCCGGCTTTGGCGCGAGCACCGGCGGTGGCACGACTTCATCGACGAAGCCCGCTTCGTCCGAACCGTCGACCGGGAAGAAGTTACCGGTCTCCTCGTAGAGCGTGCAGTCGACGTAGCCCTCGAGCGACTCGTCGGACAGGTTCATCAGCGGGTTCGCGGGCAGCACCAGGTCGGAGCCCGGCGCGCGCTCGCCCGCGAATGGATCGACCTTGGTCTCCTGCACGTGCGGATCGACCTTCGTCTCCTGCACGTGCGGATCGATCGGCTCCGCCGGCTTGGCGGGTTTCTCATCCGTCGACTTGTCGACGATCGGCTTGAACGCGATCTCGCTCGGCTTGGCGGCGATCGGCTTGATGTCGACTGGCTTGATGTCGATCGGCTTGATGTCGGCCGCTTCGAGCTCGGCCACCGGCTTCTTCGGCTCGCGAACGTCGGTCTTCTCTTCGATGACGTCGGTAGGCTCGGGATTGATCGGCTCGGGAATCGGCTCCGACGCTGCGCGCGCGGGCGTGCTGACCTCGACGCGCGATGGTGCGGACTTCGCGGGTGCCGTTTCGGTGAGCGGCGACTTCAGGATCGCCTTCGGCACACCGATCGCGATCGACACCGGCTTGAGCGGCGTGCCTTTCGGCGGCGTCGCCGTTGCCTTCGGCACGGTGCCAGCGAGCGGCTTGGTCACGACCGGCTTCATCGGCGTCACGACAGCGGCCGGTACCGGCGGCGGCTTCGCGGCCGAGCGCGTGATCAGGAGCTGCTCGAACACGACCATGCTGTTCGCGGTGAGCCGCTTGATGCCGAGTCGGACGCCGGGCGTCTTGAACGGGTTGTTACCGTCGGTCCACGCCTGCATCACGACGCACAGACCGCGCAGCACCGGAGTGCCGTCCTGCAGTTGCACCGAGAACGACGTCTCGAGGCCGGGAGCGCGGGTGTTGAGCGTCGACACGAAGAACGATTCTTCGTCGACGAACCGATGGAACATCTGGATGAATTGCTCGACGCTGGTGCACCGCGTGGCGATGCACATGCCCTTCGTCTTCTTCGGCTCTGGCTTCGAGCTCACCGCGCCCCGATGCTAATTGTAGGCGCCGGGTACGCCTCGTGACCAGGGAGGCGATGTAGGCAAGCGGCCGACCGTGCTGCGAGCGCGGACACCGACTTTTCCCGCCCTATCGCGAGAATCGGACGAACGCGGCGCCTAGCGCATCGGCGAGCCGATCGACCTCGGCGAGCGAATCGTTTGCGTTCCCGTCGAGCACGTCACCGACAACGAGTACGGCCTCGACGTCGTCGCCCGCGAGCACCGGCGCAGCGACGGGAGCGCGCGGTAGCCCGAGCAGGCTGTGCAGCTCGTCCTGGATGTCGCTGGCCGGCGTGTGCTTCGTCGGATGGCGGGTGTCACGCGCGACCGAGAGCATCGAGGGGCCCGACAGCGGCAGCGTGATCTGCTCGGGGTCGGGGATGTGCTTGCCGTGACCGCGCATGCCGAGTGCCCTCACGCCGTGGACCTTCAGCAGCAGCGCGGCGCGCCAGCGCCTCTGCGCGTAGGCCATGACGAGCCGCTCGACGGCCGAGAACGTGATCGCCCGATCGATCTCGGCGAGCGTCGTGTCGAGCGGCGAGACCTGCAGTGGTGCGCGCTCGGGGAGCTCGGGTACGGCGAACATATTCGAGACCGAACGACCGCGTGATTTCGGCAGCGGCGTGTCGTCCTCGAGCCGGATCTGACCGATGTCCGACATCGACGGCGAGTACTGCGGCATCGGCTCTTCTTCTGTGCCCGCGCCGCCATACGCTGCGCGGACCATCCGCTCGAGCTGAAGGCTCGGCGTCACCGACAGCACGACCGATGCGCGCATCGCATGCTCGAGCGCAGCGCCGAGGATCGGAGTCGGATCACGCGCGACGACGACAACCGCGCCGGTGCGCGCATACGCGAGCGGCAACACGACCCAGCGCGACCCGAGCTGCGGCGGCAACAGCTCGAGCACACTCTGATCGCGACGCTCGAGGTGACGTTGCAGTGCGGCCGGGTAGCCAAGCTGATCGGAGAGCAGCATTGCGCCCTCGTCCGGATCGAGTAGCGCGCGGCTGATCAACATCGAAACGATGCGCTGCCGCGTTTGTAGTTGTTCTTTAAGGGCGTGCGACAAGGCCCACGGATCGATTCGCTCCTTGAGCAGGAGGAGCTCACCGATCTTCATCTTGTCCGCCACCTGGTAGTGATACACCCAACCGCGATGAACGACGGACTCTGGTACATCGGGATCAACGGGCAACAACAAGGGCCGCTCGGGACTCAGCAAGTGTTCGAGCTCATTCGCAGCGGTCAGGTCACGCAGGCCGCCTACGTCTATGGCCAGGCGAGTCCGAAGTGGACGCCGATTTTGCAGGTCCCCACATTCGCCGGGGCATTTCACGCAGCTACGCCGCCACCGCCGCCGCCCCCGCCAGGTCCCGCGCCGATGGTGGCCGACCAGATCGACTTCGAGGTGTTCGGCGAAGAAATGCAATTCGTCGAGATCACCCTCGACCCCGGTGAAGCGGCGGTCGCTGAAGCGGGCGCGTTCTTCTATATGGACCCCGGGATCAAGATGGAGACGATTTTCGGGGACGGCTCGCAGCAGGCCCAGCAGGCAGGCTTCATGGGCAAGCTGCTGCAGGGCGCGAAGCGCGTGCTGACCGGCGAATCGCTGTTCATGACGATCTTCGGCAATGGCGCCCAGCAGCGTCAGAAGGTTTCGTTCGCGGCGCCGTATCCGGGAAAGATCATCCCGATCGATCTACGCGCGCACGGCGGCACGCTGCTGTGTCAGAAGGACGCGTTCTTGTGCGCCGCGAAAGGCATCTCGGTCGGCGTCGCATGGAACAAGAAAGTCGGTGCCGGTCTGTTCGGCGGCGAAGGTTTCATCCTGCAGAAGCTCGAAGGTCAGGGGCTCGCATTCATTCACGCGGGCGGCACGATCGTCGCGAAGGAGCTCGCCGCGGGTGAAACGTTGCGCCTCGACACCGGCTGTCTCGTCGCGTTCGAGCCGCGCGTCACGTACGACATCCAGTGGGTCGGCGGATTCAAGAGCGCGCTGTTCGGTGGCGAGGGTTTGTTCTTCGCGACCCTCACCGGTCCGGGCCGCGTGTGGTTGCAGTCGCTGCCATTCTCGCGACTTGCCGGTCGCATGCTCGCGGCCGCAGTGGCGTCGGGGTTCGGGCGCGGACCCGACGAAGGCTCGGCGCTCGGCGGCTTCGGCATGGGTTCGTGAGCTGAAGCTGGCGCAGACCACGCCGAATCTTCGACGCAGGTTGTCGTAAGTGCGGCGGTTGAAGAATTTTCCGCCAACGCGGAGCAACAAACTGTTGCGTCGAGCTCTACTCCGTTGGTGCGCGTACCAATTCTGCGATGCGTGTTTGCGACACGTTCCGTTTTTGAAGCGCCTGAGTAACATCGGCCGGCTTGAGTCACGCTCGCGTTCGCCGATTGCAGGAAGTCATCGCGAAAGCGACGGCCGCGCCTACGCACGTCGAGGTCGCGCGCGTGATCGTCGAAGAAGGTGTGGCTGCGATCGGTGGTTGGATCGGCGCACTGTGGTTGACGTCATCTGATGCCACGCTCGAGATCGCGCACTGGACTGGTGTCGAGCCCGGCCGGCGGTTTCGCCGCATTCCGCTTGGCAGTGACTCGCCACTCGCACTCGCGGTTCGCACGGCGACGCCGGTGTGGATCGGCAGTCGCGCCGAATATGTCGCCGCGTTTCCGCAGTCCGAGCAGCGCGTGGGCGAGCCGGACAATCCGCAGGACGACGAGATCGCATGTGCCTGTCTGCCACTCGTCGCCGGCGACGGCGCGATCGGTGGCCTCATGTTCGCGTACCGCGCCGAGCACGACTTCACCGACGAGGAACGTACGTTCCTCATCTCGATCGCGAGCCAGTGCGCGCACGCATTCGAGCGCTTGCGTTTGCTCGACTCGCTGAGCCGCCTCTACGCCGCGGAAGCCGAAGCGCGTCGGCGTGCCGAAGACGCGAGCCGCGCCAAGGACGAGTTCCTCGCGCTCCTCGGTCACGAGCTCCGCAATCCGCTCGCCCCGATCGTGACCGCGCTCAGCCTGATGAAGCTGCGGCGCGGTGCCGATCACGAACGCGAGCGCGCGATCATCGAGCGCCAGGTCCATCACCTCGTGCGGCTCGTCGATGATCTGCTCGACATCGCGCGCATCACGAAGGGAGCGGTCGAGCTCGTACGCGCACCGGTTCCGCTCGCGAGGGCGATCGCGCACGCAGCCGAGTCGGCACAGCCACTGCTCGAGGATCGCGGCCATCGGCTCTCGCTCGATCTCGAACAAGAGCTGATCGTCGACGCCGACATCCATCGTCTCGTGCAGGTCGTCGCGAACTTACTGACGAACGCGGCAAAATACACGCCCGACGGCGGCCACATCGCGCTCTCGGTGCGTGGCGACGGCGCTACCGCGAAGATCACGGTGCGCGACAACGGCGTCGGCATTTCGCCGCAGCTCTTGCCTCACGTGTTCGACATGTTCGTGCAGGGCGAGCGGGCGCCGGATCGCGCCGAGGGTGGTCTCGGGCTTGGCCTCGCGGTCGTCAGGAATCTCGTCGAGCGCCATGGCGGTCGCGTCGCGGCGACGAGCGAGGGACTCGGCAAGGGTTCGACGTTCACAGTATGGTGGCCACTCGCGCATGGCGTCACGGTCGCGTCGCTCGAGGAGAGCCAAGATGTCGAGCTGCCGATGCGGTCGA
>DASUFX010000258.1:0-15127 GCA_036274355.1 Kofleriaceae bacterium
TGGTCTTGGCTGCCTTTAGCCGAGCGAGCGCAGCGATCCGATACAGCGCGACCAACGTCTTGCCGACGCCCGCTTCACCGTCGACGACGAGCGACGTATCGGCGGGCAAGTCGACCGCACGCTGCTGCTCCGGATCGAGGATCGGCAGCTCGCTGCGATCGAGCGGCGGCCCGGCAGCCGGCGCGGGACGGTGCGTACGTTCCTCGCGCCAGTGCTCGCCGTGCGGCCGCCACACGCCTTCGTCGCCGATCAGGGCGCGACCGTGCTCGGCGATGACATACCGCGCGGTCACCGTACCGCTTGTCACGCGCTCGCCGACCTCGAGCTCGAACGGCTCACCGGGAGCCGCGCGGAAGAACGCCTCGGCGAGCGGTGCGGTGCGCCAGTCGAGCAGCGGCGGTGTCGCATCGGTATCGGTGCGCGGGCCGAGCAAATACTCGCGGTTACCGCGTTCAGTCGCGAGTGCGAGGTACCCCTGCGCAGCGGGCACGTCCGCGATCAGCTCGGCGATGCGCATGCTCGGTGGGTTTTACGAATTCTGCGCGCGACCGCAAGCTGGTAAGTGCCGCGCGGTTTGCGTTACGATCTTCGGGTCAGGTCAGGCGATGCCGCGGCGCAGCCGATCGCGCGCACGCCAGTCATCGACCGCGTCGCGCGGATGCATCGGCCCGTCGAACGAGAGCTTGTAGGCGGCGTCGAAGTCGGTCGTGCCGCGCGTGCGCACGAAGATCGTCTTGCGGTTGTACGGCAAGAAGAACATCAGGAACGGGAAGAAGTTCTTCACCATCACGATGTCGGCCTTGAACGGATCGAGACCGACCTCGGTGTAGAACGACGGCCGCATCACCATCGACGGACCTTCGGTGATCACGATGCGCACGTGCTCGACCGCGAGCACGATCGTGCGGCCGAACCCGTGTCGCTCGTGTTTGCTGACGAGCGCACCGCGCACCGGCAGCGGCGGACTGCTCGCGGGATCGAGCGTGCCACCGATCGCGAGCGCGACCACATCGCCTTCGCGGTTGTGCCACAGCTTCTCGATCGCCTGCGGATCGCGCACCGCCGCGTACGACGTGAGGCCGCTACCCTCTTCGATCAGCGCGCGCAAGAGGTGGGTCGAATCGCCGGCCGCGCCAGCGGTGACGACATCGGATGCATCCGCCATCGTCACGCAGCCGAGCTTGCGCCGCCAGCGCGCTGCACGCGCGGTCGCGATCGCTTCGCTCGCATTCGGAAATTGAGGCGGCTGCTCGTGGCGACGCTCCCAGCACATCTCGGCCAGCTCGTCGGCGAGCCGGTCGGCTGCGCGCTCGTCACGATCGGTGACGACGAGCGTCGACCAGCCGAGCGAGGGGCTGTCGTTCCACGGATGCACCATGAACGTCGACGTCGCGAGCGCCTCGCCGCTCTTCTCCGCCTGGCGCATGCGGCGAAACACCGCGCGCATGGGCTGCAGGAAATCGATCGTCTTGCCGCCGCCGAGGATCATCGGTAGCGACCGCCACGCCACGCGCGGCGACAGCTCGCCGAGCACGGTGCCGATCACGATGGCGCCGGCCTTCTTACCAATGCGCGCGTGATCGCGATGCGGATTCGTCTGATACGCGACGAGCGCGTCGACGGCATCGACCCGCGCCTGCGTCACGTTGCCGTGCAAGTCGTGCGACACGACGAGCGGGGCGTTACCGATCACCGACCGCACGGCGCGAACGAGCCGGGTCTCCGGATCCGTGATCCCTCGCGCGCCCATCGCGCCGTGCAGGCACAGATACATGCCGTCGAGATTTCCTGCGCGCTTGAGGCCCTCGACGAGCCGCTCCTCGAGCGCCTCGAAGCAGTCCTGTGCGAGTGGTCCTCCCGACGACGCCCACGCCGATAGGATCGGCACCGGCTCGACCTCGGCTTTGCGCGCGCGGGCCGCGGCGACGAAGCCTGCCAGCTCGGCACGCTTGAAGAACCCTGGCACCTCGGGACCGTCGGTCGTCGCGCTGAGCAGCGCACTGCCTTCGAGATAGTGACTACCCTCGAAGTCGTGCAACGTCGTCGCGACCGGCGACAGCGCGTTCGTCTCCTGGGCGATGCGTGCGTACGCGATGCGCTTCACGACGTCCCCTCTCGATAGAGGTCCGCGATCACCTTGCGGACGTTCGCCGCGACGAGCCGGCGCACCGGCATCTTAGCCGCCATCCCGTACATCGGTGCGGTGCCGCTCTTCGCGAGCGCCGGATTCGCGCGGACCTCGGCGAGCGCTGCGCGCAGGTCGCGGATGTAGTCGTCGACGATCGCCGCGTGGTTCGCGGTGACGGTGAGATGGATCGATGCCGGCCGCTGCTGGCGATCGACGGTCCAGCCACGGGCCTCCAGTCGATCGGCAAGCGCGTAGACATCCGCACCGAGCGCGGCGTAGCTGACGATCGTCGAGTTGCTCTTGCCGAGCAGTGCGAGCCCGGGCGTCGCGGTGATCCCGGCGCGCAGCCGGTCCGCAGCATCGGCTGCCTTGTGCGCGAGCTCGCGATAGCCGTCGGCGCCGAACGATTGCAGCGTTGCCCACGCCGCCGCGATCGGTCCGCCCGGCCGGGTGCCGAGCATCGTCGGCGATGCGTAGATGCCGCCCGGAAAATCCGTCGCGACGAAGATCTGGTGGCGCATGTCATCGATCGAGCGCCACACGAGCGTCGACGCGCCCTTGCCCGCGTACGCGAACTTGTGGAGGTCGGCGCTGATCGACGTCACGCCGGCAACGCGGAAATCCCACAACGGCATCGGCCGGCCGAGCTGCTCGAGCCACGGCAACACGAAGCCACCGACGCACGCATCGACGTGAAGCGGTAACCGCTTCTTCTGCGCAAGCGCGCCGAGCTCTTCGATCGGATCGACGACGCCATGCGCGTATTGCGGCGCCGACGCACACAGACCGATCGTCTTCCACGTGATCGCCTTCGCCATCGCACGCACGTCGGCGCGGAAGTCGGGTCCGACCGGCACCTTCACGAGCTTCACGCCGAAGTAGTGTGCCGCCTTGTCGAATGCCGGATGGATCGTCGTCGGCACGACGAGCTCGGGCCACACGATCCACGGCCGCTTGCGCCGCGCACGATCGCGATACGCGGCGACCGCGCACAGGATCGACTCGGTACCACCCGACGTCACGGTCCCGACGCAGCTGCGCGGACCATGAAATAGCCCGGCGGCCATCTCGATGATCTCGCGCTCCATCTGCTTCAGCGATCCGAACGCCATCGGGTTGAGTAGATTCGTCGACGCGTACAGCGCGTGCGCCTCGCGCAGCAATTGCTCGTGCTGCTCGCCGGCGTGATAGACGAGCGAGAACACGCGGCCATCCCGCCACTTCGTATCGCCCGCGCTCTTCGCGCGCAGATCGGCCAGAATCTCGTCGCGCGTACGGCCGTTCGCCGGAATCGTTGCGCTCATAAGCTCGCCTCCACAGACAACGTCATGATGTTGTTCGCGCCATGGCCGCGCACGTTCGACGGCGGTAGCGTGATCGAATCGGTGATCGTCGGAATCTCGTACCAGTAGTGGATGTAGCTCGCGCCGAACCGGTAGCGGCCGACCGAGTAGCGCGCGCCGGTGTGCAGCCCCCAATGCGAGAACGACGGCTGGTCGAGCGTCACGGTCTTCGCCGGCGCTGGTGACTTGTCGAACTGCATGCCCAGCATGAGATCCAACCCAGGCACTGCCGCGAGGCCATGCACGCGCGCACCGCCCGTCAGCTCCCACGAGTCGGTGTAGTTCTTCTCGGTATCGAGCTCGCGCACGAGGAAGATACCGACGACGTCGGTGTGCTGGCGCTTGTACTGGCGATACAGCCAGTAGCGCAGCTCGCTGCCGATCTCGAGGTTCGGTGTGACGTCGACGTTCGCGCCGCCCTGGAACGTCCACGGCAGCATCTGCTCGGTCTTCTGCCTGCCCATCAACTTGTCGCCGGGCTGCGACGCGTCGTCGCTGTACGTGATCTGGATCGGTCCTTCGAGCGTCGCGGTGACCTTGCCGACGACGACGGCACCCCACGTCACGCGCGGATGCGGCTTGCCGTACGCCGACACGCTCCACGTCGGCGCCCACGCCTCGCCGTCGAGCACGAGCTCGGGCTTGGCGCCGGCGAGCGAGCTGATGTCGTTGCCATCGATCACGGGAAACACGTAGCGCTTGCCATGCACCCGCAGGTTGATCACGCCTACGGTCGCGGCGAGCGCGAGGTCATCGCGCAGCTTGTACGCGGCCGTGACCGAAAGTTGTGGCGCGACGACGTAGCCGTCGATCAAGTGGTAGTGCGTGACCGCGCCTTCGTCGAATGCGGCGCCGGTCGCGTTGCCGACGTACAGCGCGGCGCCTGCGTAGAGTTTGTTCCAGACGCGGCCGCCCGTCGCGAGCATCGGTACCACGCCCATCGCGCGGTTTGGCTTGACCGGCGCGTAGTAGCCATTCGCCTCCGGCATCGTGCCGAGAAACTCGTCGCTGCGGTCCCACGGCGCGAGCTCGAACTCGGTCGATAGCAGCGACAGTCCCGCGGACATATAGATGCGCCACTCGTCGGCGAGCACGAGGCCCGCCGGGTTGTGATAGAGCGCGCTCAGCTCGTCGGGCCGACCGATCACCGCGCCCATCGCGGTCCGCCGCACACCGATTTCGGGAATGCCGAAGCCGCCCGCGTGCGCCTGGCTGGCGAGCATCGCGACGACGAGCAAGCTGTAGAACCGGGCCACGATCCGCAAGTACCAAGCAGCTGGCCAGCGATCCACCACGAAGAGCGGCGTGGCCGATTCTATTTGACCGGTTCGCCGCGTATCGCCGCCTGGACCACGCTCGGCGACGGCAACTTGGCATCGCGAAAGGCGCGTGCCAGCGCGATCGGGCTGCCATAGCCGACGACCTTCGCGACATCGGCGACCGTCGCTTCGGGCGCCGACAACAGCAGCACTGCCGCGCGCAGGCGCACCATGAGCAGCGCATCGCGATAGCCGCCGCCGATACCGAACGCGGCCGACAGCTCTTTCGCATCGCGGCCGACCTGGCGCATCGACATCCCGAGACTCGACGCGAGCTGCTTGAGCGAGGTCGTCGCACCGTACGTCGAGTACAGCGGCTCGAGCGCTTCCCACAGCCGGCGGAACCGCTCCGGTTCCTCGGCGATCACCGTCTTGGGCATCGAGGCGGTGACGACATTCGCGCTCGCGAGGGCATCGAGCAGGCGTGCCACATCTTGCCAGTCGCCGCGCGGAGCGTGGGCGACGAGCTGCCGGATCGCGTCCCACGCCGGTGGAGGCAGCGCGATCGGCCCATTCGCGATGCCCACCGGCGCGCGCAAATTCGGCTTCGCTATGCGCAGCTGCACGACGTCGACGTGCGCTCCATCGGTGCGAAACGTGCGCGAGGTCTTGTGAAGGCGCTCGATTTCGTCGTCGCCGAGCAGGAACGCGACCGGTGCCTGCAGCGTCTCGCCGGTCGCATGCAGCCAGCGCCCCGCCGACATCAGGAACAGGTGGCCGACGGCTTCGGGCTTACCCGAGACCGAGGCCGCAAATTTAGTGTCGAATGCCAGCGACTCCCGTCTCGCCACGAAGCCGCGCACCGCACGTTCGAACAAAAGCGTCGAACGGAGGCCCGCGCTGCCGATCCTGACCTCGCTAGTCGCGACGAGCACACGCGGATCGTAATAGATTCGTGGATGAATGCGACCCCTGGTGGTGGCCGTTGTGCTGGCTGTCTCGGCTCAGGTCGCCACGGCCCAGGACGCAAACCAGGTCCTGCGCGGCACGGTGGTCAACGAGGACAATGGCGCGCCGATCGAGGGCGCGACCGTGATCGGCCAGCTCGACACCGCAGCCACTGATCAAGACGGCAGCTTCGCGCTCATTGTCGGCGCCGACGAGCGGTACCTCGTCGTCAGCGCGCCCGGCTTCGCGATGCGCAGTATCGGCGTCGACAACGCGTCGCGCATCGAGCTCACGGCCTCGCACGAAGTGATCGAGATCGAAGGCACCGCACCGCGGCCGCGTAGACCCAAACCGCCGCCGCAGGAACCGCCCGGGCGGCCAGCTGCGCAGTCCTACGCGCTGTCTGCCGCCGACCTCCGCACGCTGCCGGGCACCGCAAACGATGCGTTGCGCGCCGCGCAGGTACTCCCCGGCGTTGCGCGCCTGCCCTACTCGTTCGGCGGCATCGTCATGCGCGGCACGTCACCGCGCGACAACATCGTCTACCTCGACGGCATCGAGGTACCGCTCGCGTTTCACTTCGGTGGCATCTCCTCGTTCTACCCGAGCAACATGCTCGACGGGATCACGGTCAGCAATGGCGGCATCGATGCCGGATACGGCCGCGCGCAAGGCGGTATGGTCGAGATGCACAGCCGCGAGCCGCGCGGCGGCCACTGGCGCACCGGTGGCTCGATCGGCCTGCTCGACACGTCGGTGATCGCGGAGGGTCCGTACAAAGGTGGCGCCGTGATGATGGGCGTTCGGCGCTCGTACCTCGACATCGTGATGGCGCCGTTTGTCGACGACGACGTCCCGTTGCCGAGTTATCTCGACGCGCAGTTCAAGGGCTCGTTCGGCAACCCGCGCATCACGGGCCGCATCACGCCGACGGCATTTCTCGCGTTCGATTATCTCGACGCGACGACGCCCAAAGAGGATCGCGAAGACGAGAGCACGATCGCCGCGTTCTTCATCCGGTTCGCGCTGCCGTACGAGCGGCAATGGGGCCCGCTCTCGTTGCGCTTCACGCCGTGGCTCGGCACGAACCAGCTCCGCTTCACGAGCCGCGTCAACAGTGTCACCGAGAAGTTCTCGCGTCCGATCTATCCCGGCGGCGCGCGCCTCGATCTCGCGCGCGAATACACGTGGGGTGACATCCGCACCGGCATCGATCTCGAAGGCGGCCACCTCTCGCACTTCCAGGCCGGCCTCGGTCACAAGGGTGACATCCTGCAGCAGATCAACGGCGACACGACGATCGACTGGATCGACGCTGCGATCTGGGGCGAGACGCGCTTCTTGCTCGGCCGCCTCGATCTCAAGCCCGGTCTCCGACTCGAGCACTACGGCCTCACGCGCGAGAGTGTCGTCGATCCGCGGCTCGCCCTCAGCCTGCCGCTCTCGAAGACGCTCACGCTCAAACAGTCACTCGGCCGCTTTCACCAGCCGCCAACGCCGGGTGACGTCGATCCGAACGGCGGCAATCCGAACGTGAAGAGCTCGTACTACGACTCGACGTCGCTCGGCATCGAGATCGCGGATGGCCCGTGGTCGGGCTCCGTCACCGGCTTCTACAGCGACGGCGAGCTGCAAGGTGTGCGCACGCACGACGTGGTCGACTTCGAGAATCTCGGCTCGCTCGGCCCGACGTTCGCGCAGCTGCTCGAGAAGCAGCTCGGGCTCGCGTTCTATCGCGAGAACATCGGCCGCGCGCGTAACACGGGTATCGAGCTGTTGATCAAGCGATACACGAAGCGCTGGTTCGGGCTCGTCTCGTACACGCTCTCGAAAGCGACACGCGTCGACGATCCGACGCGCTGGCTGGTGCCGCAAACCACCGGAAGCGCCACCGGTACCCTGAACGACCCGAACATCCTGCACGGTCCACGTCCGTTCGATCTCGACCAGCGCCATAACCTGAACGTCGCGGGCTCGGTCGTGGTCGGCAACTGGCGGCTCGGCGGACGCCTGCAGTACGTGTCGGGCGCACCGTACTCGCCGATGAGCCAGGGCGGGCAAGACGCGACGATCGAGATGCCGTACGCCGGCCGGCTCCCCGACTTCTTTCAGCTCGACGTGCGCGCCGATCGGGTGTGGCGCCGCTGCTGGGGGACGGTCGACTTGTACTTCGACATCCAGAACTTAACGAACCGGCGCAACGTCGAAGGTCGGCAACTCGATGACTTCGGCGCCGAGACCGATGTCCGCGGCCTGCCGATCCTGCCTTTCATTGGCGTCGAATTCATTCCGGACTGATATGGTGTCGCCCATGCGGCGACTCCCGCTCCTCGTGCTCGCGGCGTGTAGCAACACGACGACGAATCACCAGATGGATGCCGGGCCCGACGCGAAGCCGTACTACGACGCACGCACCGACGCGGTAGGTTCGCCCGATGCCTATGCCGCGCGCCCGTGCGATGCGCCGGTATCGTTCGCCGAGGGCCTCGTACCGACGCGCGTGCTGCACGTCGAGGCTGGAGCAGTCGGCGGCGATGGCAGCGCCGAGAAGCCGTTCGGATCGATCGCCGCCGCCGCTGCGATCGCAACACCCGGCACGTTCATCCAGCTCGGCCTTGGCAACCACGCGACGAACCAGTTCATCCCGAACCTGCACGGAACCGCGACCGCTCCGATCTGGATCGGCGGCGTCCAGGGCACGCATCCGAAGATCAACGGCGGCGCCGAGGGACTTCACCTGACGGCGCCGCAATATGTCGTGATCCAGAATCTCGAGCTTCACGGTCAATCCGCGAACGGCATCGACATCGACGACAGCGTCGGCAATGCGAACGACGCACACCACGTCACACTCTCGAGCGTCGATGTCTATGACGTCCTCGAGACCGGCAGCGGCACCGAAGCGGGCATCAAGGCATCCGGCGTCAACGACCTCGCGATCCACGACTCCGTGGTGCTTCGCTGCGGTATCGGCATCGAGCTGGTCGGCGTGCACGACAGTGTGGTCGCGCGCAACGTCGTGAGCGGCTCGCTGTTACACGGCATCCGCGCTCGCGGTGGCTCGACCGATGTCGACATTCGCCAGAACAAGCTGCGCGACAACGGGACCACCGGTGTCGTGCTCGGCGGCTCGACGCCGTTCTCGCAGTTCCGGCCACCACTCTCGATGACAGCGCCGAACGCCGAGGCGCGTCGCGTGCGCTCGTTCGATAACGTCGTCACTGGCGCGTCGAGCAGTGGCTTTTCGTTCATCAGCTGCGTCGATTGTCTCGTCGCGCACAACCTCGTGTTCGGCTCCCCGTTGCGCCTGGTCGGTATCTACGAGGGCAACTCGAGTCAGAACGGCTACACGTTCGAGCTGACGAAGAATGGCCGCGTGATCAACAACAGCTTCGTGTGGACTAGTCCGATCAGCTTCGGCCACGTCGACGTCGGCGTGGGCAGCAGCGCCGCGACGTTCACGTTCTCGCACGATCTGTGGCTGGCGCTGTCGACGCCGTCGCAGTCGACGCCATACCTCGGGACAACGTTCAACCCGGTTCCCGACACCGGTGCGGTGATCGGTATAGGTACCGGTTACTCGGCGGATCCGACCGTGTACTGCGGCGGCCCTGAAGCGAGCACCGCCACGCCGCTGCCCGAGGTCGACGGCACGATCGAAGGCTGGTGTCGCAGCGCGAGCGTTCCGACGATCGGTCCGCTGATGCTATCGGAAGGCGCGTGTGATCTATGAGCGACGATCCGATCGAATGGCGCCTCGGCACCCGCTATCCCGGCCACGACTACAAGGTGTTTCACACGTCGTTCGTCGACGGCACGCATCCGCGCTGTGGCACCAAGCGCTTCTCGGTGATCGAGGCGGTCGATTGGGTGAACGTGATCGCGCTGACGCCGGACGAGCACGTCGTGCTGATCCGGCAGTTTCGCGTCGGCACCGCGAAGGTCTGCCTCGAGATTCCGGGCGGCATGGTCGACCCGGGCGAGGACGCGCAGACCGCCGCGGCACGCGAGCTCGTCGAGGAAACCGGCTACACCGCGCGCCGCTGGGAACGGCTCGGCGCCGTTGCGCCGAATCCGGCGATCCAGAACAACACGCTGCACACCTTTCTCGCGCTCGATTCCGAGCGCACCCACGAGCAAAAGCTCGAAGGCAGCGAGGTCGTCACCGTCGAGACCGTGCCGCTGCGCGACGTCACCGAGCTCTTGAAGCGCGGCGCGATCGATCACGCGCTCGTCGTCACGGCGTTCGGGCATCTCGCGTTCCGGCTCGGCGAGCTACACAGGCCCACGTGAGCGTCACGGTCGTCGCGCACGCGGCGCGCTCGGGCATCGCTGCCCTCAACGTCGTCACCGCGGCGCTCGACACCGACCCACGCACGCGCGACGTGCCGATCATATTCGCGAAGAGCCGCACCGAGCTCGCCGCCGCGATCGCAGCCGCCGACACCGCTGTTGTCGCGCACTCGTTCTACTCGCCGGATGCGCCACGAGCCGCCGAGGATCTCGCGTGGCTGCGCGCGAACGCACCCGCTGCGCTGCACGTCGCCGGCGGCGTGCACGCGACCGCCGAATCGGCCGCCACGCTGCGCGCCGGCTTCGATGTCGTGATCGCAGGCGAAGGCGAGCACGCATTCGTCGAGCTCGTCGCCGCGGCCGCGAGCGCGCGCGATCCGCGAGGTGGTCCCGGCACGGTGTGGCTTGCCGGTGACGAGATCGAGCGCGGCCCCGCGGCACCGCGCCACCCGCTCGACGATTTTCCGGCTGCGAATCTGCGCCACGGCCGTTGGAACCCGCTCGAGATCACGCGTGGCTGCGTCTACGCGTGCTCGTTCTGCCAGACCCCGTTCATGTTCAAGGCGCGGTTTCGCCATCGCAGCGTCGACAACGTGCGCGAGCACGTGCGCACGCTCGTCGGTCACGGCCTGCAGTACGTGCGCTACGTGTCCCCGACGTCGCTGTCGTACGGTTCCGACGACACGAGCGTCAATCTGCCCGCGGTCGAGGCATTGCTCGCGGCCGTCCGCGCCGAGCTGCCGGCCGGCGGCAGGCAGTACTTCGGCACGTTCCCGTCGGAGGTCCGCCCCGAGCACGTCTCTGTCGAAGCGCTCGAGCTCATCAAGCGCTACGCCGACAATCGCTCGCTCGTGATCGGCGGCCAGTCAGGCTCCGAACGCCTGCTCGCAGCCACGCATCGCGGCCACGACGTCGCGGCGATCGAGCGCGCAGTCGCACTCAGCGTCGAGGCCGGCATGCGGCCCGACGTCGATTTCTTGTTCGGGCTGCCCGGCGAGACCGACGACGATCGCGCTGCGACCATCGCATTGGCCGAGCGCATCACGTCGCGCGGCGCGCGTGTCCACTCGCACGCGTTCATGCCATTGCCCGGCACGCCGCTCGCCGGTGCTGAACCAACGCCGATCACGCGTGATGTCGCGGATGCCGTCGGCCGGCTCGAGTCGCGCGGCGCGGCCTACGGGCAGTGGCGTCAGCAGCAAGCCGTCGCGAGCGAGCTCGTGCAGCTGCGTCGTACTCGGCCAGCTCGATGAGCTCGGCCAGCTCGTGCGCGTTCGCGACCGCGTTGTCGAGCGGACCGTTGCGGAACACGCTCGACGAGCACGCGATCGGCCCACGCCGCCGTCCCGGTCTTGATCGTCGTGGTCATGCCCTCGATGAATGCGACGAGCATGCCGCCGGCACATCGAAAAATCGCTCAGCGCGGTAACATCGTCGCGTGCGGGGAATGGTCGCGCTGGCGGTCGCGGCAGTGGGATGCGGACGGATCGACTTCGATCCGGTTCCCGGTGGCGCGAGCTGCAACTGGTCAGGCGGTCCGCGCCTGTTCAACGAACACGTACGCGATGACGTCTCGACGCCGCTGCTCGACTCCGATCCGCACCTCGTGCGCGGCGATCCGCTGACGCTACTGTTCGCGAGCGATACGATGACGGACAGTGCCGAGATCTACACCGCACACCGGACGGGCCTCGACGCACCGTTCGACCCACCGACGCTCATCACCGAGCTGTCGACGACAGCGGGCGAGAATGGGCTCGTGCTCGATCGCAGCGGCCACGGTTATTTCGCGCGCGAGATCGGCGGCGACCAAGAGCTCGTCGAAGTGCAGCGCTCGGCCGGCCTGCTGCAGATCGTGCGCGAGCTCGACGAGCTCAATGGCCCTCTGAACCAGAACGATCCATACCCGAGTCCGGACGGACTCTGGCTGTGGTTCGCGACCGACACGGTATCCGCGAAGCAGGACATCATGCTCGCACACCGACCCGATCGCAGCGCCGCGTGGGGCAATGTCGAGCCTTTCGAGTACAACACGAGTGAGGGCGAAGCGAGTCCCACACTCACGGACGACCAGCGCGTCGTCTTGTGGGCAGGACGCTCGCCCGACGGGACGAACGGCGACATCTACTATGCGACGCGCCCGACCATCGAGGATCCATGGAGCGCGCCCGAGCGACTGGCGTTAGAGACCGACATTCACGAAAACGAGCCCTCGATTCGCGGCGATGGCTGCGAGCTGTTCTTCGTCCGCTCGCTATCCTCGATGTCCCTCGACTGGAACATCTACTCCGTCGACATCGAATAACGTGTGAGTGGCGTCGCGGCCGAGTTTCTGCTGTGATGCCCTCGTCATGCCACCCAAGACTTCGTGCCCCGTTTCGCTGACGCAGTTCCTGGAAAAAGCCGAGCCTCTGAAGGTCTCGATCAACGGCCAGGAGATGCTCGCCGAGGTAAAGCAGTTCTCGACCGGCAGCTTCGGCTGGTACATGAACGGCAAGACCGTGGTCACCGTCGACGGTAAGGCCATCTCCGTTCAGATCGGCATGAACCTGACCGTCGTCGGCAGCAAAGACGCCGAGCGCTAATAAGGTCTGCGTGCTTGTCTACCTCTCGGTGGACATGGAAGGCGTCGCTGGCGTCGTCCATGTCGATCAAACGCGTCGTACGGGCCACGATTACGATCGCGCCCGCGTCTGGATGACGGCCGAGACGAACGCCGCGATCGAAGGTGCATTCTCCGCCGGCGCGACGAGCGTGCTCGTCAACGACAGCCACGGCGACATGCGCAACCTCGAGCTCGGCCAGCTCGACCGCCGCGCCGAGCTGATCTCCGGATCGCTCAAGCCGCTGTCGATGGTGCAAGGCATCTCGCGTGACGCCGCGTGCGCGCTGTTCGTTGGCTATCACGCCGGCGCAGCGAGCCAGGCCGGCATCCTCGATCACACGTACTACGGTCGCGTCGTCGCCCGGCTGCGCGTTGGCGGCCGCGACTGGAACGAGACCGCGCTGAATGCTGCGGTCTGCGGCGAGCTCGGCGTTCCGGTCGCGCTCGTCACCGGTGACCAGACCGTGTGCGCGCAGGCGCGCGAACACCTCGGCGACGTTGTCACGGTCCAGGTCAAGGACGCGATCACGCGCTACTCGGCGCGGTCGCTGCTGCCCGCCGTTGCCTGCGAACGCATCCGAGACGGCGCCGCCGAGGCCGTACGCCGGGCAACGTCGCTCGCGCCGTTCCGGCCGCCGGCACCGTTCGACCTCGAGATCGACTTCGTGAATTCCGCATGTGCCGACGCTGCCGAGCTGGTCCCCGCGACCCGCCGGACGTCGGGCCTGGCCTGCGCGTATCGCGCACCCGATGCCGCGACGCTGATCCGAGTGATCCAGGCCTGGACGATCCTCGCCGGTACGACAATCGTGTAAAACGGCTGCGTCATGAGCAGCATCCGGATCGCCAAGGTTCTCGCAGGCGAAGTTGCCGTCGGCTCGAAGGTCACGATCGAAGGTTGGATTCGCACGCGTCGCGACTCCAAGGCCGGCCTTTCGTTCCTCGCAATTCACGACGGCAGCTGCTTCGAGCCGCTGCAGGTCGTCGTGCCGCAGGAGCTGCCGAATTACCAGAGCGACGTCATGCGCATCACGACCGGCTGTGCGGTCCGCGCGACCGGTGAGGTCGTCGCGTCGCAGGGCAAAGGCCAAGCCGTCGAGGTGCGCGCCGACAGCGTCGAAGTGGTTGGCTGGGTCGACGACCCCGATACGTATCCGATGCAGCCGAAGCGCCACACGATGGAGTACCTGCGCGAGGTCGCGCACCTCCGTCCGCGCACGAACGTGATCGGTGCAGTCACGCGCGTACGCCACACGCTCGCGCAGGCCGTTCATCGCTTCTTTCACGAGCACGGCTTCTTCTGGATCCACACGCCGATCATCACGGCATCGGACGCCGAGGGCGCCGGCCAGATGTTCAAGGTCTCGACGCTCGACTACGCGAACCTGCCGCGCACGCCCGACGGCAAGATCGATTTCGACAAGGACTTCTTCGGCCGCGAAGCACGCCTGACTGTCTCCGGTCAGCTCAACGTCGAGACGTACTGCATGGCGATGAGCCGCGTGTACACGTTTGGGCCGACGTTCCGTGCCGAGAACAGCAACACGCGCCGTCACCTCGCCGAGTTCTGGATGATCGAGCCGGAGATCGCGTTCGCCGATCTCAGCGATGACGCTCAGCTCGCCGAGGACTTCCTCAAGTACATCTTCCGCGCGCTACTCACCGAGCGCAAAGACGACATGGCGTTCTTCGAGAAGTTCGTCGACAAGGAGGCCATCACGCGCCTGTCTTCGATGATCGAATCGAAGTTCGCGCGTCTCGATTACACCGACGCGATCAAGGAGCTCGACCAAGCTCAGAAGAGGGGCCAGAAGTTCGAGTTCGAAGTGAAGTGGGGCATCGACCTGCAGAGCGAGCACGAGAAGTACCTGACCGATACCGTGATCAAAGGCCCGGTCGCGGTCGTGAACTACCCGAAGGACATCAAAGCGTTCTATATGCGGCAAAACGCCGACGGCAAGACCGTCGCCGCGATGGACGTGCTCGCGCCCGGCATCGGCGAGATCATCGGCGGCAGCCAGCGCGAAGAGCGGCTCGAGGTGCTCGACGCACGCATCGCCGAGATGGGCCTCCACGCGAAGGACTACTGGTGGTATCGCGACCTGCGTCGCTACGGCACGGTGCCGCACGCGGGCTTCGGCCTCGGCTTCGAGCGCGCGATCATCTATGCGACCGGCATCGAGAACATCCGCGACGTGATTCCGTTCCCGCGCGCCCCGCGCCAAGCGGAGTTTTAGTGGACGTCCACGCCGTCGAGCGCGCATATGTCGCGGCCGCCACGGGCGCGGCGCAGCCTGCTCGCGCGCCTAGGACACCGCAAGCACTCGCGGCTGCCGGCGCCGTCGCCTCGCACTTCCTCGCTGTCGGGACGCCGCGCAGCATCGGCCTCGTCGGCGGTGACGATGCCGCGCACTCCCTCGTCGCGCATCGCACGTGGTTCTCGCCGCGTGACATCCGCTGCACATCCGCGTCTCTCGCCGCCGCGATCGAAGGCCGTGTCGTGTCGCTTGCTGAAGCGCTCACGGCCGACATCGTGTGCATTCACGTGCCG